>JBDHYK010000187.1:0-6670 GCA_039811305.1 Niabella sp. | reverse complement strand
GTATATTAATTTATTTATAGGCGCCAATACCTGGTTGATTGGCGGACATGAGTCCTTTAAGAAATTTTATCATTTTGACTCTAATCCTGTCTATTATGTGGAAGACTTGCTTGGTGGTAAGCTTACCCCCTGGGATGGCAAAAGCTATAAAGCAGAGTCGGTTTCCACTTTTGAAGTAGGATATAAAGGTTTGATGGCTGCAAACAAACTAATGGTGGATCTGTATGGTTATTTTGGACAGTATCAGGACTTACTTGGAAGAAATGTTGTAGTGCAAAAAAAGGGTGGAGGTACACTTTCACCGACCGATTTAACTGCCGGCACCGCCACATTGTATTCTGTACCTTCTAATTTAGCTGGAAAAGTGAACACGCACGGGTTTGGGATTGGTCTGGACTACCGGTTGGGGGGTAATTTTATTTTGGGTACTAATTTCTCCTCTGATGTATTGGGCAAAGTGCCCAAAGGTTTTGAAGTTTATTTCAATTCTCCCAAATACCGTTTTAATGCCTCATTGGCTAACACTGGCATAGGATATCAGCAACGGATCGCATTTAATATTACCTATCGCTGGCAGGAGTCGTTCGCATTTAATGGAGACTTCGCCAATGGTGTGATACCGCATTTCAGTACCTTAGACGCTCAGTTCAGTTATAAACTGCCCGCAGCAAAATCCGTAATAAAGATTGGCGCGAACAATTTGCTCAATCAATATTACATAAATGCTATCGGGAATGCACAGGTTGGTGGGTTATTCTATATTGGGTTTGGATACAATATTCATTAAACAATTCGACAAAGAACATTTTAAATATTTGATTATGAAACTCTTACAATATATTAAACAACTGTTTTTCACAGGGGTGCTGGCTGCTTTTGTATTCAGCTCCTGCAATAAAGATGTGGATCAGTTTCCAAACCCAACCCAGCCAGCAGTATCTTCTAAAAAGGCGGTAGCAGATACCTTGTCGGCTGCGGGTTACACACTTTACAACGCAATGGTTACCAAATCGGGTCTCGGCGCGGTGCTGAATGATAAGGCTAAAACCTTTACCTTGTTTGTACCCAACAATGCGGCCGTAAAACAATTTATTACTGCGGTAAGTGGGGGTCTGATTCCTGCGGGGGCTCCAGACGCTAACTTTTTAGGATTTATAAATAGTGCAAACTTTACTGCAGCAAGCGCTCAGGGCATTGTTGGGTATAATTCGGTACCACAAGCTTTGAATTATACGAATATGTCCGGTAATTTCCCCAATTTCCAATACCCAACATTGCTGAATCCGGCGCCCTCGGTAAGCGCTTTGTTACGGCTAACCACTTTTCCTTCAAAAGCCAATGGTGATTTTGTAAATAATGTGCCTCTAACCGGGGTAAGTGTAGAAGCAGGGAACGGCCGTATATTAGAAACCGGTGCCTTTGTAGTACCTCCATCGCGTTACTTGTGGGACAGAATCAATGCCGATGCAGACCTTACCTATCTGAAAGCGGCCATCAAAAGAGCTGATACCGATCCAACGGCACCAGGCGCTTTAGAAGGGGCTTTAAAAAATATTGGAGCCAGCCTCACGGTTTTTGCTCCCACAGATGCTGCTTTTAAAGCGGTTTTAACGGGTGCAATTGCCCAAGCTTTAATTGCTCAAGGAGTACCTGCCGCCACGGCGATGGCACAAGCCACAGCATTGGCTTCTACGCCTGATGTATTTACGAACCCGGCTGTTGCGACCGTTCTAACGGTTCAAACCGTAAAGGGCATGGTTGTGTATCATATTATGGGTAGCAGGGCATTTGCCAATAATTTCCCCACAACTCAGGCAAATTTTCCAACACTTTTGAATGGGGCCATCAGTAACCACCCAGGTATCGGCTTAAAGGCAACTTTTTCGGGTCCAATGGTTGTTGCCGGTACAGTAAAAGGTGCAGTCAACGCAGCTGCTTCTAACTTGCTGATTAATCCCACTCCCGAACCAGGCGGTTCCAGCGATCAACACTATCTGAACGGCGTGATTCATAAAATTGACCAGGTGCTCTTACCACAGTAACAGGATCGTAAAAATCCTTGTCCTCGCAAAGAAAGTTGTTGAAAAATATGTAATAGCATCGTATGCAAAGAGTTATAAGCGAGAGCAAAAGCAAAGAAGGTTCTGTTTTGTTTTTTAAATGATAGGAGTATTGCTTCATTATACAAAAAGAAAAACCACTCATAAACGAGTGGTTTTTTATCGCTGAAAAAGGTTGTTAATACCGATGTGATAGCCGTTTAGACCAGTTTTATTGATCTATTACGGATATCCTTTCGGTATAAGCCGCGTTTTGCTTCAGGATAAAGGATAAGGTGGCAAGAACCAACTTATTTAATTCGGGCTTTGGCGTGGTAGTAAACCCGTGGTTGGCTTTTGGCACTTTTATAAGTATATTTTCTACCCCTTGTTGATCCATTTTTTTCTTAAGTGCGATAGATTGTTTATAGGGAACAATGGGGTCTTTGGTACCGTGTTGGATGAGAATTGGCGTTTTCTTTTTGCCAACGGTATAATTGATTGGTGAATAAAGAGCAGCGGTTTCGATTACCTTCTTCTTGTTTTGCCGGATGTCGAATTGGGTCATTTGTAAAAGCAGCTTATTTCTAAATTTAAACAAATCTGGCTTCAGCCATTTAAACAATGTTCTCAACACCCAGCTTGCACGAGTTCTTAATAACTGATTAATATCTGTTGGGCCAAATAAGTCCACAATATATTTTATGTCTGCTGATGGGTTTTCAATATCGGAATAAGTAAGTAATAATGCCAGGTGCGCGCCAGCAGATTCTCCAATTACTCCCACTCTGTCCAAATCTATATTGTAGTTTGCGAAATTGTTTTTCAACCATTCTAACGCAGAATATACATCGCTAACCTGATCTTTTAAATGAATATCGGATTGAAGCAGCCGATAATTAATACTCATTAACGCAAAACCATTTCCTTGCAAACTATCTCTCAAAGTTCTTAAATAGTAATAGTTTTCAATGTTTTTATCTCCGCTTACCCATGCGCCACCGTGAATATTTATTACCAGCGGAGTCTTACTAAATTTCTGTATTTTGGGAAGAAAAAGATCCAATTTGACAGTATCCTTATTGGAAAAAATTTTGTAAGGAATATCTTTAATAACATAAGGATTGGAAGGTTGAGCCCACGCAGCATCTGCATAATAGAAATAAGCACAAAACAATAGTATTCTTTTTATAATTCTCATAGTTCTGAAATTTCGGATAAAGTTATAGTAGTAAACGAAAAGGAGGAAGATTTACTTCTTCCTCCTTTTCGATCAATGAATCAATATTGTACAGGGGTTATTTGCCGGTATCTTGTGCCGATGAATTGTTGCTGGAATCGGCGGCTTTTTTCAAACCGGATATAGATTCTTCTTCTTTTTCTTCAACCTTGCCAGTAGCTTTCTTTTGCGGATCGTAGAACTGCTCGATGGCTTCTAATGTATGCCCCATGATCGTATTCAGAGGAACTTCGCCAGAAGAGATACCAGCAAAATAATCGGGTTTTTCGGCTCGCAGATAATCGTAGTAGGATGTTTGCTGGTCAATATCTTTTTTCAGTGCCGCCGCAATTTTTCTGGCTTGTTCTATTTTTCCGGCTTTGTAGCAGGCTTCCACTAAAGTAAGTGTAATTTGATTGTGATTACTCCACCTGCTTACCATCCCATAGGGGAGGTTTTCGGACAGAATACCCTGGGCTTCTTTTTCTAAAAGACGGGCAGCGTCTTCTTTTTTGCCAGCATCGGCCAGGTTCCCTGCTGCTTCGGCAAAGATTGCCCGAATATTGAGCAGGTGTCTGCGGTTTTCTTCGTCAAAATAAACGCCGTGCTTATCGGCACCACCAAACCCGCATTTCTGCAAGTTGTTATAAATTACGGCAAGATTATTATCTCTGATAGAGGTTCTTGGGGCACCTGCTTCTCGCATTACTCTGTCTGTTACCCAGTTTTCCTGCAGGGCCTTTGTAGCAAAAGGAACCAAGCGGTAGCTCAAACCATCTTTTCGTAAAAAATGACCAAATCCTAATTCGCCATAGGGCGCGGTAAAGTAAATAGGGCGTTTCCATTGGTTGGTAGCAATAATATTCAGTATCATAAGATCATTTCGTTGCAAACCACCGCCCGGAAGTTCAAATTCCATCCTGTCGCTAAGGCTGTCTGTGGGATTTGCCATTCCGTTTTCTAAAATTATTTTTTTGTCAACCGGAACAAAGAATTTTCGGATCGGTAAGCGCTGCGGCCCTACGTCTCTGCCTGTTTCGGGGCTAATGGCTGCCTGCCCTAACAAGTCTTTCATTACATCATAAAGAGGGTAATAGGTATCGGGGTTTATATTCTGCCCGGGTTCTGGCTGTGTTACTCTTATATACTCACGGTTATGCCCTTCAATTTGCTCAGGACTCCAGATTACATTAACGCTGTCTGCATTATTGATTTTGTAACGCAACTGGTTGATGTACCAGTCAATACCCAGGAGGCTGGTATTGATAATTCTAATATCGGTGCGAACTCCTTCTACTTCCTGTGCATACCATAAGGGGTAGGTGTCATTGTCGCCGAAAGTAAAAAGAATTGCATTGGGGGCACAACTTTCCAGGTAGTCTTTTGCCAGGTCGGGTGCCAGCAGTTTTTTGCTGCGGTCGTGGTCGTCCCATTCCTGATTGGCCATGAGCGCCGGAGTAACAAGGCAAAGGATGGTGAGGCTTATATTAACCATTTTTAGGTTGGTGCCTTTATTAGAAAGAGCTGTAACAAGGTAAAAAATGCCATATAAAATAATAATGAATACCAATGCCGCTACAATGCTGCTAATCATGATGGCGCTAAAGGTATTGTTTAGCGTACTCATGGCTGTAATCAGAAATGTGGCAGACGCTCCATAGATCAAAACTTTTTGGAAGGTTTCTTTGTCTGCTTTTTCGGTTATTAACCGGGCAAAAGCTACCACTGCCAAGCCAATCCAGATGGCGAAGGCGTAAAAAGAACCCACATAGGCATAGTCTCGTTCGCGAGGTTGGTTTCCGGGCTGGTTAAGGTACAAAACAATGGCAAGGCCCGTAAAGAAAAAGAGCAGGAGGGTAACTACCCAGTCCTTTCTGTTTTTAACGTATTGATATACAAAGCCTATAATCCCCAGTATCAGTGGCAGCAAATAAAGCTTATTATGGGCTTTATTGTTTTTCATACTGTCGGGTGTTTTAGCCTGGTTCCCCAAGCGGGCGTTATCGAGGATGGAAATGCCCGAAATCCAGTTACCATCTCGTTTATTGCCCATGCCCTGTATATCGTTTTGTTTTCCTGCAAAGTTCCACATAAAGTACCGCATATACATCCAACTGGTTTGATAGGTCAAAAACCAGTTAATATTATCGGAATAACTGGGGGCACCATATACCGTTTGTCCGGTATTGGGATCACGGCTTTGTTCTATGCCCAACCAGTCGGCATAAAATTGTGCCTGCCCCTGATCGTTACTGGAACTCCATACACGGGGGAACAGTTGTTTATCGGAACTTACGTAATTTACATCTCTTTTTCTGCCGGATGGGATGTATTTTTTATCGCTTTTTATATATTCCATTTCTCCGTAGGAATAGGGATCTCCATTTTCTCCAAAATCGGGTTCAGCGGAAAAGTGCGGGCCATAGATCAAGGGGGCGCTGCCATACTGCTCGCGGCCTAAATAATAAACCAGATTGATTGGGTTGTCCACATTATTCATATCAATGGCCGGGTTGGAGTTGCTCCGTATCATTGACGTGAAGTACATGAAATATCCTAAAAGGATAAATGCAAAACACCACAAGCTCAGTTTAAGAATTTTTAAGGCGGAAGGTTTCACCAAATAGCCTAAAAAGCCGCCAACAGCCAAAAGAAGTATTAATTTAAAAGCGGCTCCTGTGCTGCTGAAAGCAAAGGGAAGAAAAGCCAAAGTGAAAAACAAGGTACCCCAAAGAATAATTTTGGTTTTGGAAACATTGTCTTTAAACTGTATTGCCCAGAAAATTAATGCTGCAAGCAGGATGAAGTAAACCGCGAATCCGGAAAAGAAAGGCATTCCAAAACTATTGACAAAAAGCACATCGAATAGTCCTGCTGCTTTCATACTATATTGAATAACAGCTACTTGCACAAGCCCCGTAATGGCCGAACCAATTAAAAAAGCAATAATACTCCCCTTAAGCGTGAGAGGGTAGCGGCGATAATAGTAAATCATTACTACAACCGGTATGGTAAGAATCCCCAGCAGGTGCACACCGATTACCAATCCCATCATAAAGAAAATAAATACGATCCATCGGTCTGCTTTTGCTCTGGCATCCTCATTATTTTCTGCATGTTCATCAGAATGTTCCCATTTTAAAGCGGCCCAGAACAACAGGGCTGTAAAAAAAGAAGATAGTGCGTACACTTCCCCCTCCACGGCACTGTACCAGAAGGAATCGCTAAATGTATAGGCAAGTGCACCAACAACTCCGGCTGCCATTACGGTGAATAACTGTGGGTTGGATAGGTTTTCGCCCACGTTCACATACATTTTCCGGGCAAAATGGGTAATGCTCCAAAAAAGAAATAAGATGGTGGCTGCGCTGGCAGTTGCGCTCATAAAGTTAACAGCATTAGCAGCCGTCAT
>JBDHYK010000186.1:0-6716 GCA_039811305.1 Niabella sp. | reverse complement strand
AAAAGTGGTTTATTGAGTCTTAAAAAATGGGCTGCCGGCAGGCCAATTAATAACTGAAATCCCCAAACAGGCAAAATACCCATAAACCCGCCAAAAGCAACCGAATTTGCTTTAGTAAGATCAGTTTCTCCCGGTCGTAGCAAAATTTGTTTCAGTTGTTGTTTCCAATTCTTGTTCCTGAAAAAAAATCTGAAAAAATTCCGGGGCCATATATATAGAAACGCTATGGTAACCAAAACCGTGTTCAGCCCACTGATGCGTGTAAAATCTTTAAACGGCCTGAAATGCGAAACCCGTTCCCCCGGTGGCGGGTAATATACACTGATGGGCGCGGCTACCACTTTTACACCTGTCCAGGCCAGGCGTACAATGATTTCGATTTCAAACTCAAATTTTTGAGTAAAAAATCGCATCTTCTTAATCGGTTCTAAAGGATAGAGCCTGTAACCGGTTTGCGTATCGGGCAGACGGATGCCAGTTTCGACCCGATACCAGAAATTTGAAAATTTATTACCAAAGCTGCTTTTTCCCGGAACGCTTTCCTGATCCATGTTGCGGGCTCCCATAATAAGTGCCGGGCCCGTTTCTTTAAGTGTATTGATAAAAACAGGCAAATCCGAGGCAAAATGCTGTCCGTCTGAGTCTATTGTGATCGCGTATTTATAGCCTAACAAAACCGCTCTTTTAAAACCTGTTTGGATGGCCTTGCCTTTACCACTATTTGTTGGGTGCTTGACAAGCTCTATGTTTTTATGGTATTTTTCCAGTACCTGCTCTGTAGCATCTGTAGCACCATCATTTACCACAATAATGTTTGGGGTATACTCCAGAACCGAACTCACAACCTGGTCTATTGTAGCAGCATTGTTGTAAGTAGGAATAATTACACATACTTTGAGCTTTTCAAAATCCTGGCGGCTGGCATCTTTATTTGTATTCAAAATTGCTTCCAATGGGCAGTTTTATAAACCTTGCGAAAATACTCAAAACTGCAACATGTTTCGGATTGTTTTAACAACACTAAAAACACTTCAACAGGTTGGGTGCACAATTCAACAGCATCTAAAAAAACTGCCCCTTATCAAATAAGAGGCAGCCAAATATTTGTGGTAGTTTACGATTTAGAACGTGTAGCGGGCAGAAATACCAAACTGTTCGCCCAGGAAATTACGCCATCCATGTTCGGGTTTGGCTAAAACAACTGTTGGTCGGTAATCTGCCGACACATTCAGCGGTATGTTTTCAAATTTATAATCTACACCCCCGGTTGGAAATACCCCAACACTAATACCACGCAACTCTTTGGTTTTTGAGAACGTGTTAATTAAAGACAAACCACCACCTGCATACCATCTCAAACCCTCTACGGGAATAGGAAAATAATGTTGATACGCTCCGGTGAGGCTTAGTGAGGTGCTGCTCATTTTGTTGAGGTAGGCTCCCCACCCGGGTACCCTGTTGGTTCCTGCACCCACGTTTAGTTCAACAGCTCCTGCTTTTGAAATAAATGTTTTAAAAGAAAATGCCGCCACATCATAATCAGATAAAGGGCTTACTCGTAAACCAATAGCTTGAGAATAATCGCTTTGTGCGTTTGCCACACCAAGAGTTGCTATTAAAATTGCCGATAAGATAAGTTTTTTAATCATAAAATTAATTTAGAACCCATGCATCAAAAATTGTACCAGCAAAAAGAGTTGTTATACTATTTACCTGATAATCAGTAATCTACGTTTTTAAAAGTACAACCCCGATTAGATTGTTTCAAGTGGCAGTGTTTTATTTACTAAATTTGTCTGATTTAGGTTGGTAAAATATGATAACACGTTTCGGCTTACTCCTGATTTTACTTGTTGCTTTGGGTTCCGTTGATGGGCTTGCCCAATCGGCAATAGATAAAACCTCGTTTTACAGTGCCATGGCTTCCAAAAGTATCCGACAAATAGACGTTCAGCTCGCACAGTTGAAGAATAATTCCAATTCAGACCGAGAGGCCTTTGAAGGCGCCTTGCTGATGCGGAAATCCGAAATCATAGCCGTTCCCGCCAAAAAACTGAATCTTTTTAAGCAAGGCCATAAAAAATTAGAAACTGCAATAACCAAGAACCCGGCTAATGCAGAATACCGGTTTTTGCGTTTGATGGTGCAAGAAAATGCGCCTCGCTCCTTAGGCTATTTTAAGAATATTGAGCAGGATAGCAAATTCTTAAAAGACAATTACAAAAACCTCTCCGAAACCACGCAAACAAATGTGGTGCGATACAGCAAAAAGTCAAAAGCTTTGGTAGATTATTTCTAATATACAACTTCATGAGAAAACGCGTTTTAGCGGTTTACTATACACAAACCGGACAATTAAGACAAATACTCGACCAGTTTTTACAGCCTCTTTCAGAAAATGGCCACGATGTGGAGTTTTTAAATATAAATCCTAAAACTCCTTATCCTTTTCCCTGGCCTATTGATGCCTTTTTCGATACCGTACCCGACTCGGTAGAGTTGATCCCAACACCTCTGGCCGATTGGAACGTTCAAAAAAACAAATACGATCTGGTGGTTTTAGGCTGGCAACCCTGGAACCTTTCACCCAGTATCCCTGTAAATTCTATATTACAGAACACTCGTTTTCAACAACTTATAAAAGATACTCCCGTTATTACCCTTTCCGGATGCCGCAACATGTGGATTAACGGAATGGAAAAAAACAAAATGCTCCTGCGCCGGGCAGAAGCCAATTTAGTGGGAAATATTGCCCTGGTAGATAAAAACCCGAACCACCTTAGCTATGTTACCATTTTTCACTGGTTGGGAACAGGAAAAAAAACCCGAAAATGGGGAATTTTCCCAAAACCCGGTGTTGCTGATGAAGATATAAGAAATGCTTCCCGTTTTGGCCGTACGGTTTGCAACCACCTAAACACTGGCGACTGGAAAACACTGCAAACCGAATTAGTACAGCAAAAAGCCGTGAATGTAAAATACTCTTTGATGTTTATCGAGCGTACAGCTGGAAAAATATTTCAAAAATGGGTAAATATTATCAGAAAACACCCTGAAAAAAGAAAACAAATCTTAGTAATCTATAAATATTACCTCGCCATTGCGCTGCTGATTGCATCTCCTATCATTATATTTGTAGATTTGATACTCTTCAGGCCGTTCTCACAGAAAAAAAATAACCGGCTTTTAGCGTATTACTCCGGTGTTGATTATGATCCTGATATGCAGAAATAAACGTTTTTATACTTTAATTTATGAATGAAGTTTATATTACCCGTTCCTCGCACTATTTTCCCAACAACCCTGTTTCCAACGACGAGATGGAAGAATACCTGGGTTATATTAACGGCAAACCCTCCAAATCCAGAAGAATTGTTTTGCGCAACAACGGTATTGCCAATCGTTATTATGCTTTGGAAAAAGGTGGCCAACCCACACATACCAATGCCCAGTTGACCGCCGAAGCTGTTAAAGAGCTTTTTAAAAACGATCCTGAAAGCATCAAAAACATGGATCTTCTCTCTTGTGGCACATCTTCCCCCGACCAGGTGATGCCTTCGCATGCCGTAATGGTTCATGGCTGGCTCCCCGAACTGGGTCATCTGGAGGTTGTATCGCCCAGCGGAGTTTGTTGTGCGGGTATGCACGCCCTAAAATATGCTTTTATGGCCGTAAAAACCGGAGATGCAAAAAATGCGATTGCCGCTGGGTCTGAAAGATTTTCAGCATCCCTGGTAGCCAATCAGTTTGAAGACGAGGTGCATAAATTAGAAGAATTAGAACAAAATCCCTTTATCAGTTTTGATAAGGAGTTCCTGCGCTGGATGTTAAGCGACGGTGCCGCTGCATTTTTGCTCACCAATAAACCCGCTGCCGAAGGGCTAAGTTTGAAAATAGAATGGATAGAAGGCATTTCCTATGCAGATACTATGGAGGCCTGTATGTACTGTGGCGCCGAAAAAATGGAAGATGGTACCCTAAAAAGTTACTTAGAGTTTTCGCACGAGGAGCTAAATGAAAAATCGGTTATGAGCATCAAGCAGGATGTTAAACTGCTCAGTCCGAATATTGTACCTCTTGGTGGTGCTCTTTTACCGGAGTTGTTCGAGCGCCGTGGATTAAACCCAGACGATATCACCTGGTATTGCCCCCACATGAGTAGCAATTTCTTTAAAGATAAAATTTATGACGAGCACATCAAATTAGGCCATCATATTCCTTACGAAAAATGGTTTGTGAACCTGAGCACCGTTGGGAATGTAGGAGCCGCTTCAGTATATTTTATGGTAGATGAGTTGCTTCACAGCAATAAACTTAAAAAGGACGATAAAATTTTTCTGCTGGTACCAGAAAGTTCGCGGTTTAGCTATATGTATGCGCTACTGACGGTTGTTTAGGTCTTCCGGAGAATCTTGTTCAAAGGATCTAAACCACCTAAGACAGTTTCGTACTTCAAAATTGCCTAAAACCCAAATATTTTCTCTTTTAAGAATCCGGTATTTTATTCATTTGGCTGATAATTTTGTTTACATTTACAGAATGAAGAAAGTATTTCTTTTATTTTTATTGCTTTTTTCGGCATTTTTTGGGTCGGAACCTGTTTTTGCCCAATGTTCGATCTGTACAAAAACTGCCCAACAGTTGGGTGATGGCCCGGCAACGGGTTTGAACTCAGGTATCGTGTACCTGGGGCTTCTGCCTCTTCTCATTGTTGGTTATATTGGTTTTCGGTGGTGGAAAAGCGAAAAGGCTCACCGGGAAAGCAGCAATTAATTCATCTATTCAAATTATTCTTTTACCCTAAAAAGTCAAACATGTTAGAACAAATCGCACAATTGGTAAAACAGTATGGACAACAGTCGGTAGTGGCTAATGCTGATGTTCCTAATGATCTCAACAACCAGGTACTGGCAGAAGCCACCAGCACCATCACCGGCGGGCTGCAAAATATGTTAAGCGGTGGCGGTCTCCAAAGTATTCTTTCTTTATTCACCGGGCAACAGCAAAACAAAGCCGGCTTAATGGGCAACCCGATTGTTAGCATGATGGTGGGGCATTTTGCCAGTAAGCTGATGGGTAAATTCAATCTCAATCCCTCTCTTGCCAGTACAATTGCTAATAATATCATTCCTAATGTATTAAACAGTTTGGTGAGCAAAACCGTTAGTAACGACCCCTCAAATAACGCATTTGATTTGAACGACTTAATCGCTTCGTTCACGGGTGGTAGCGCGGCAACATCGAATCAAGGAGGTGGTTTTGATTTTCAGGGACTGTTGAATCAGATCACCCAGGGTGGAGGATCCGCGCAGCAGCAACCCTCTGGTTTTGAAAATATCATTAATACCATTACGCAACAGGCACAGCAAGCACAACAAAATCAACAGGGACAAGGCCAGCAGGGTGGTTGGTTGGGCGACCTGGTGAAAGGGTTTTTTAAATAAATAAAATAAATTAATGTTCAGACAATGAATTTGGCATAATTTATGCTACTTTTCTATTTTTAGTTCTTTACTAAGTTTATAATTTCTTAGAGCAAACCAGTTTTACAAAATTTTAACAAATTCTTTGAAACTTTTTATTTGCTTCTTATGTCTTAGTATTAAAGAACAAAATATTTAGAAAGATAGTCAATTTTCTCATAAGCAGTTAGTTTTGGTTGCGACCCCTGTTTCCACAGGGGTCTAATTTTTTTTTGCTATTGCCATACAAAAAAGAAACCCAAAAAAGGCACCAGCCGTATCTGCATACACATCAGCAATTTCAAACGCCCGATTGGGGATATATTCCTTCTGAACAAACTCGAGCAACAGCCCCAATAGTGATGCCGCTATAAAAATAATAAACCCATTCTTCTGGGTTTTGGACAAGTTGTTGTTTTTCAAACCCATTCCCCGGCAAAAAAACCAAACCAATAAAAAAAACAGAACAATATGAATTAGTTTGTCTATTGGCAATTCCGGCAGTGGTGTTTCTTCCGGAAATGCCGATCCTGGTAATATTAATAAAACAATGGTAAAGATCAACCATAAAAAAGCGGGCAACAATTTGTAATGCTTTTTTTTCATTTTAATGTGGTTTGTAGTCGAGTACATGAAGCTGCGAATCACAGAAAACAGTCTCAACAGGGTCGTTGCTGCTAACGACTACTAAGCGATGGCTACCATATTTTTCTATCAGAGTATGGTACAATTCAATTCCTTTCGTATCTAAATTGGTGCAGGGTTCGTCTAATAATAACAAGGAGGTGTCGGAAAAAATGGCCTGAGCCAATTTTACTCTTTGTTTCATCCCACTGGAAAACTGGTTGATTTTTTTATTTTTTGCCGATTCCAGGTCTATTTCCCTGATGATTTCCGGCACCGGCTTGTTTTCAATAAATGGTTTGAAGGAATTATGAAACCGAAGCATTTCTTCTAAAGTCATTTCCTCTACCAGTTCTAAATAGGGTGCACAAAAAGAAACATATTGGTAAATATGCTCTGCTTTAATGCTTTTTTCGTTTAAAAGCCATTTGCAGGTGCCTTTATTTAGGGTAACGGCACCACTAATGCATTGAAGCAGGGTGCTTTTTCCAGATCCGTTAGGCCCTGTGATGGCATAGCGGTGGCCAGACTCGAAGTTGTAGTTTACATTACTGAATATCCAATCCTCGTTGTAGCGTTTGGCGGCGTTATACAATTGTATCTTCATCCCCATTGCCTTTGCTGTATCTT
>JBDHYK010000185.1:0-6750 GCA_039811305.1 Niabella sp. | reverse complement strand
TGAAGGCCGAGGAGGCGGTAACCCGGTATCCCTTTGCCTGGACAATTGTCCGCACGGTACTGGTCTATGGCAACACACTCTACGGCCGGGACAGTTTTGTAACGATGATTGCCAAAATGCTACAAAACAAGGAACCCTACAGGCTGGTGGACGATCAGGTGCGTACCCCCACTTATGCCGGGGATATTGCAGACGCTATCGCTGCGATTCTTGAAAGAAAAGCTACCGGTATTTACCATATTTGCGGCAAGGACCAGACTACGCCCTATAAAATGGCCTTAGATATTGCCCGTTTTTTGAGGATTGCCGACCCTACCATTACTCCGGTGCCAACAGCGGCTTTAAAGGAGCTGGCGCGTCGCCCGCTGAGGAGCGGCTTGTCTATCCAAAAAGCGGTAAGGGAGCTGGGCTATTCTCCCCATAGTTTTGAGGGAGGGTTGAAGTTATCGCTCGGTTAACCCTTTTTTAAAATTTCCTGAAAAACTTCTTATTTTTATAACCAGTAGGTGGAATGGCTTAATAATACTGAAAACTTTGCTGTACAGGATCTTAAAGATATATGTTCGTGTGGTGATGTGGGTTTACTGTTATAAAATCAGAGTAAACCGACCGGAACTATTGGAAATCAAAGGGCCTCTATTACTTGCCAGCAATCACCCCAATTCATTTTTGGATGGAGTGGTTTATGATATTCTGTTTTCCGAACCCGTTTGGTCGCTGGCTCGTGGCGATGTTTTCAAATCGAAATGGGCTGCATCGTTGTTGTACAGGTTGAAATTGTATCCTGTATATCGTACTCGGGACGGCATGGGTAGCCTTTACGAGAACTATAAAACTTTTGATGCCAGTTTGGATGTGTTTCGGAAAAACGGACTTGTTACAATTTTTAGTGAAGGCGATTGTGTGAATACCTGGCAGTTGCGCTCATTAAAAAAAGGCACAGCAAGGTTGGCATTTAAAGCCTGGAAAGAAAATATTCCTTTAAGAGTGCTGCCAATGGGCATTAATTACAGCGCGTTCAGGCGTTTTGGAAAGCAAATTGACGTAAATATTGGAACTCCGTTTTCGGGCGATTTGTTTGATAAGATTGAAAATGATGGGCAAAAGCATCTGACATTCAATAAGGTGCTTAATGACCAATTGGGGCAACTCGTTTATGAAATAAAACCGGGCGATGTAAACAATTTTGACAAAAAATTTTCTGTCAAATCGAACCGGCTTAAAGAAAACCTGTTGCTTCTGCCCGCAGGATTGGCCTGGTTACTACATGCCCCTTTTTACTACCCCTCAAAAGTAGGGGTGAAGCGTTTATGCCACGACAATGAATTCTACGACTCAATCTTGTTTTCTGTCTTCATCTTTTTATATCCGATATACGTGTTGCTGCTGGGAGCTATCGCTGCTATTTTGTTCCAGCCGTTTATGGGGCTGATTCTCATCCTGATTTTGCCAGGCACCGCACTGGCCTATACCAAAAGAAAACTAAGGAAAGACAAAGTCTTTCATGAAAGCTCCCGTACAAAACAATAGCGCTGGGCGTCCCCTGGGATCAAAAGCACTCAGGATTTTTTTTGGATCCATATTTTTTCTGTCTTATTTTCAGGAAACTCTTGTGTGGACTGCATTTTAGTCATATAGAACCCTCATTTTCTGCCACCCTTTCAGGTTTCATTGGCTTGGATTTTGATTTGAGGGAAAAGAGGAGCAGAGTACAGCGCAAAACAGAATAAGATCCTTACAGTGAATACGATGGGTTGTAATTTGTCGTTTACTCAATATAAAAAACCTAAAACACAGTTTATTTTTTTATGAACTTAGGAAATTTAACAATTAAAGCAGCAGAAGCCGTTCAGGCAGCTCAGCAGTTGGCGTTTAATGCCACCAACCCGAATATTGAAACCGAGCATATTCTAAAGGCATTATTGGAGCAGCAGGATTCACCCGTTCAATTTTTGCTCAAAAAGAATAATGTAACCATCAATTTGGTAGAGTCGCGGTTGGAAGAACTAATAAAGAAACTGCCTAAAACGACTGGCGAGCCGGCGCAACAGGTTAGCCGCGAAGCGAATAATGTAATTTTAAGGGCAGGTGCTTGTCTGAGTCTGTTTAATGACGAATTTGTAACTCCTGAACACTTGCTATTAGCCGTTGTTCAGGGCAATGATGCAGCGGGGAAATTGTTGAAAGATGCCGGTCTTACACCCGAAGGGCTGATTACCGCAATCAAAGAGTTGCGAAAAGGTTCCACAGTATCCAACCAAACCCAGTCGCAGGAGTTCAACGCATTAAACAAGTATGCCAAAAACCTGAACGAATTAGCCCGCCAGGGAAAGTTGGACCCGGTAATTGGTCGAGATGAAGAAATTCGCCGCACCTTGCACATTCTCAGCAGACGTACAAAGAACAATCCCATCTTGGTAGGAGAGCCCGGCGTAGGGAAAACCGCTATTGCTGAAGGAATTGCACACCGTATTGTTAACGGGGATGTACCTGAAAACCTAAAGTCGAAAATTATTTTTGCATTAGACATGGGCTTGTTGATAGCGGGTGCCAAATACAAAGGAGAGTTTGAAGAAAGGTTGAAAGCTGTTATTAAAGAAGTGGGTGAAAGCGATGGTGAAATCATATTATTTATTGATGAAATTCATACACTGGTAGGGGCGGGTGGTGGCGAAGGCGCCATGGATGCCGCGAATATATTAAAGCCAGCATTAGCGCGAGGCGAGCTTAGAGCAGTAGGGGCTACCACATTAAACGAGTATCAAAAGTTTTTCGAAAAAGACAAAGCCCTGGAACGCCGCTTTCAGCGGGTAATGATTGATGAACCCACAGTTGAAGATGCGATCTCTATTTTACGTGGGCTGAAAGACCGCTACGAAACCCATCACCATGTAAGAATAAAAGATGATGCCATCATTGCAGCCGTGGAACTTTCCCACCGGTATATTACCGACAGGTTTTTGCCCGATAAAGCGATTGACCTGATTGATGAAAGCGCCGCTAAATTGCGCCTTGAAATGAATTCGATGCCAGAGGAATTGGATCGTTTAGACAGGCAAATACGACAATTAGAAATCGAGCGGGAAGCTATAAAGCGCGAAAACGATGAAGAAAAGCTCAAACAATTAAAAACAGATATCGCCAATCTTTCGGTTGAACGAGACACGCTAAAAACAAAATGGGAGGAAGAAAAAGAACTTGTTGAACAAATTCAGGCGGCCAAAGCAAACACAGAAAGCTTGAAATTGGAAGCAGAGCGAGCAGAACGGGATGGTGATTATGGAAAAGTAGCCGAAATTAGATATGGTAAGATAAAAGAGGAAGAAGCCAGAATAGACAGCCTCACGAAAAAGTTGCATCAATCTTCAGAAAAAAGACTGCTTAAAGAAGAAGTAGATGCCGAAGATATTGCAGAGAGTGTGGCAAAAGCTACCGGTATTCCGGTAAGTAAGATGTTGCAGACCGACAGGGAAAAGTTGTTACAATTAGAAGAACATATTCACCAGCGGGTAGTGGGGCAGGATGAAGCAATTACAGCAGTTTGCGATGCAATCCGCCGGAGTCGTGCTGGCCTTAGCGACCCCCGAAAACCAATAGGCTCATTCATATTTTTAGGTACTACCGGTGTAGGAAAAACCGAGCTGGCTAAAGCGGTTGCAGCCTATCTGTTTGATGATGAAAGCATGATGACCCGAATTGATATGAGTGAGTACCAGGAGAAACACACCGTAAGTCGTTTGGTAGGGGCGCCACCCGGCTATGTAGGCTACGATGAGGGGGGCCAGCTTACCGAAGCCGTACGTCGCAAGCCCTATAGCGTGGTTCTTTTCGATGAAATAGAAAAAGCACACCCCGACGTTTGGAACGTTTTATTGCAGGTTTTAGACGATGGCAGGCTCACCGACAACAAAGGCAGGGTAGTGAACTTTAAGAATACCCTCATCATCATGACCAGCAATATTGGCAGCCATTTGATACAAGATGCCTTCGAGCAGGTAAATGAAAACAATGTGGATGAACTTACCCAAAAGGCAAAAACAGATGTGATGTTACTGCTGCGGCAAACCATACGCCCCGAGTTTTTAAACCGGATTGATGAAATCATTATGTTCCATCCCTTGCTAAAAAAGGATATTGCGGGAATCATAAAAATTCAGTTAGGCCAACTAAAGGAACTGGTGGAAAAAAGCGGCATCGAGTTGCAGTTTAGCGACTATGCCCTGGATTTTCTGGCCGAGCAGGGGTTTGATCCTCAGTATGGCGCAAGGCCTTTAAAACGGTTAATTCAGAGAGAAATTATTAACCAATTAAGTAAGCGGATATTGGCTGGCGATATTGATAAAACAAAGCCGGTATTGGTAGATGTGTTCGATAATACTGTTGTTTTTCGCAATCAGGTGGTAGAAAAAATCTAAAGAATTAAAAAAATAATTTCGTATAAATGTATGATAATCAATTTATTGTATATTTTTTAAATCGAAATCACAAAAAAAAGATTTTTATTTTCAAGATTTTGTGTGAAAAAATTTGTCAGTAGTAAAAAAAAATTATCTTCAACTCCTGTTTCGAAAGAAAAACCAGGAGGCTAAGTCAAAAACGTATTGGGTTAGAGTGGTTTCGAACAAGAGGGGAAATGGGGTACAATTAATAAAAAATTGAGAAGATTTGTTCAAAAAAAGCACCCAACGCAAAACAAAATATACTCTACCAAAATTGCTAAAAGTATGAACCTGAAAAAAGAAGAAGAAGAAATTATTGAACCGAAGGACATCTTTGTAGGCAAAAAAGATGCACCCGTCATCCTTATGGAATTTGGCGAATATGAGAATGAAGAATGTGAAAGAGCCAATGAAATCGTAAAGCAAATTTTAACAGATTTTGACGGGAAGGTGAAATTTAATTTCAGGCATTTTCCGCAAACCCGTATTCATCAGCGTAGTTTAAAAGCGGCCGAATCGGCCATTGCCGCCGCACAAGAAGGAAAGTTTTGGGAAATGCACAATGTGCTTTTCAAAAACAGAAGAAACTTAGGCACCACGTCTCTGAAGCTACATTCGAAAGATGCAGGAGTCAACAACAAGAATTTTTTAGACGACCTTGTAAATGGTATTTATGGCTGGCAGGTTCAGGATGACTTGAAAGAGGGGATAGACCGAGGCGTGAAAGAAGTGCCCACTTTTTTTGTGAACGAGGTAATGGTAAAAGGGAAAACAACCTATGCCCTGCTTGCAGCAGCAATTGAAGAAGCATTAAAGAAACCAAAAAGTACAACTACGAACAAATCAAAACTAAAAAAAGAGCCGGTAGCAAAAAAAGCACCGCCAAAAACAAGAAAATAGTATATTTTTATTGAGCTGAGAAGCTTTTTTGGGCAAAAAACGCTGAATCTATTGTGTTGCAATAGGTTCAGCGTTTTTTTTATAGATTCTACTATACCCACATAACACTTTTTTTTTAGAAAAACAAGTTTTTAGAATAGATATATTTCTAAATATTTAGTAGATTTAATTAAAAATTTTCAAAAAAAACGGGAAGGAATTTTTTTTTTGGGATATTCAAAAATTGAGATCGAAAAATTTTTTTAATGTGGAATAAATGTGGATATTCGTTGTCCGGCTTTGAAAACTTTTATATATATACACAAGACGGGAATTGCTTTTTGAAAATCAATAGTATAACCTTTCGTTAAATTGTTTTTACCTTCCGATGGAGAAAAATGCTGATAAAATTTGGTCCGATTGTTTGCGAATTATAAAAGATATAGTAGAATGGCAACACTATAAAACATGGTTTGAACCGATCACACCCATATCACTAAAAAATAATGTTCTGGTCATTCAGGTGCCCAGTCAGTTTTTCTTTGAGTACCTTGAAGAACATTATGTAAATTTGTTAGCGAAGACACTCAAGCGAGAATTAGGAAAAGAAGCCCGGTTGGAATATCGCATCATGGTAGATAGCGGCAACAGTAAAAATAAGCCTCTTACCATGGATGTTCCCGGTAGCGGGTTCAAAATATATTCGAATAACGAAATGGATTTTCCCCTGGTGATTAACAATCCTGTAAAAAACCCTTTTGTAATACCCGGTATTAAGAAGATGCAGATAGATCCGCAGCTTAATGCCAATTACACTTTTGATACTTATATTGAAGGTGATTGCAACCGTGTTGCCCGCAGAGCTGGAAAAACAGTTGCAGAAAAACCAGGCGCTAATTCATTCAACCCATTAGTGGTGTATAGCGGCGTAGGGTTGGGAAAAACCCATTTAGTGCAGGCGATTGGTAATGAAGTAAAAAAATTGCACCCCCATAAAATCGTGTTATACGTAAGCTCGGAAAAATTTATCAATCAGTTTATGGATCACAGCCGAAACAATGCCATAAACGATTTTATACATTTTTACCAGTTGATAGACGTATTAATTGTGGACGATGTTCAGTTTTTTAGTAAGGCTGAAAAATCGCAGGAGGCATTTTTTGCAATCTTTAATCATTTACACCAGTCGGGCAAACAGCTTGTTTTAACATCCGATAAGTCGCCTAAGGACTTAGAAGGAGTTCAGGAGCGTTTGCTTAGCCGGTTTCGCTGGGGCCTAAGTTCCGATTTGCAAATGCCTGATTATGACACCCGTATAGAGATTTTGGAGCGTAAAATGAAAGAAGATGGGCTGGAGATGCCCAAAGAAGTAGTCAAATATATTGCATACAATATTACGAATAATGTGCGGGAACTGGAAGGCGCCCTGATA
>JBDHYK010000184.1:0-6769 GCA_039811305.1 Niabella sp. | reverse complement strand
GGATAATTTTAACGCTACCCCATTTACAACACCAACACTCCGGATGCTTCGAATTTTACCTGCTTTTCGGGTTTTGTAATGGCATCAATCTCGGCCTTTGGTTTTTTTGCGTCTTCGGCATAATGTTTCAGCTCATTGACGGATACAGTTTTTTGTCGGGCTATACCTTCTATCACTACGGTTTTGCCCACCAAGTCCATTGGCACAAAGAATCCGTAATTTTTAAACTTCACCTGCATCCTCGTTTTATCAGGCAGTTCCATAATCATCCAACAACCTTTTGTAGAGCATACTTCTAAAATTTTCCCAGTTACTTTTCCGGTGAACTGCGGGTTTTCTTTCAATTTTTGTGATAAAACCGCAAGAGAAACAACGTCTTTGTTCAATAGGCTGTCTCCAAATATGTCGCCGGTTTTTGCCGGGCCGGCTGGCGGCTGTGCCGAAACGAGGGATAGACTCAACATCATAACAAGAGCAAACAATATTTTTTTCATGGCGTTTTAATAATTTCTGCAAATATATTGAACAAATACCATTTGCGATTCGTACAATCTTTCTAAACTGACAAACTCAAAACTGTTGCCAGGCCGAGCAAAGACCCTGTTTTTCTTATTATTGTAATTTAGTTTACTATCACCCTATGTCTCTTTTTTCAACGTAGGGTAACCGACACCACTTTACTGTAATGCACTTCGCCATTTTTGTCTACCTGTTTGATGCGAATAAACCATTGTTGCTCTGTTTTGGCTGTGCTTGCCTCTTGGAAGTTCTTTTGGCAAGAGACTGCAAACAAGCTCAAGGATAAAGCAAACAGAACCGCTGCAAAAACACGACGGCGTACACTAAAACCTACCGATAACAAAAGCGCCAACATGGCCATACCTCCAAGTGCTACTGTAGGAATACTGAACCCATATTGTAGCGGCGTTGAAGTAGTTCCATCTTTTGCCTTTGTAAAAATCTTTTCGCTGATGGCTTTAAAGTCGGCACCATTGGAAGAGGCTTCAATGATAAAATATTCGTTATTTGTTTCGCTGTTAACAGTCCATTCCACTACGAATTGCCCGTTCTCTGATTTTGCAGAAAGCGATGCAAAACTCACCGACAGAGGGTTTATAATAAGGTGAACAGGAAGGTCTTCTCCCGCAGGAATTGCCCAGTTTTGTGTAAAGTTCCAGCCCTGATCTGTGTAGGTTGCAGCCTGATTGAGGACCGAGCCCGCCACATCTTTTGCTTCAATGGAGCTGGCGTCATTGCTGGTAATAGCAGTGCCATTTAAAGTCATTTCAGTGCGGGCATAGTTGTTAGTAAGCGTTCCACTATTGCCACCTACGAGACGGTGAGCACCGGAAGGGGTAGCTACCGCTGTAGAAAGACTAAAGCAATTTCGGATCATTCCACCTTCATTGCTGTAGGCAAACCCACCACTACCACCATTTCCGTTGGTTACCTCTCCTTTATAATAACAGTTTTCTATAAGCCCACCAGGGTAGTTAAATATTACAAATCCTGTCGCATATCTTCCTTCATACCAATTGCCGGAATTATTATAAGACGCTATGGTAACCACATCGGTATTAGCATAACAGTTTTTAATAGTACCGTAATTGTTAAGGATAAAACCCGCTATATAACAATATCCACTTACAGAGCTTCCCGTAGAGCGATAAGAACAATTTTCTAAGGTACCTCTATTAGTACTTGCCATGGGAGCATGATATTGATTCTGCTGGGCGGTAGTGGCTCCCTTTTTGCCGTTGCCATCATGTGTGTAGGTACTATTTCTTAAATGAAGGTTGACAATTGTGGAGGTAGATGCAATCTCTCCAAAAAAATAAACGTTTCCTGTCATCACAATATTTGATACTTTGTGCCCGTTCCCGTTAAAATTTCCAGTCATGGTGGATATTATCGAACTGGTAATATTGCTACCCTCAAAGTCAATATCGTTCATCAGTTTATAATTATAGGTAGCAAAGTTCTTAACGGTAAGCAATTGATCCTTTATTGTAATTTGAAAAGGATCGGCTTTGGAGCCGTCTCCACCGCTAAAGCTTTGTGCTTTAACAAAACAGAGAAGAGAAAACATTGAAAAGAGCAATATCAGAAGTTTCGTTTTCATTGTGCTTTATTTTTGTCAGAAATAATGATTCTGGGATAATAAAATGAATTGCAATGTGTTAGGAATAGGGTTGTAACCGGTTTTGTAGTAGAACCTGTGTTTTGCAACGACAGGAGCTATCTGAATACAAATAGGTTGTTACAGCCTGCGGCTTTTGTTGGGCTTCGTACTCTCGATTTTGGTTTCTTTCGAATAAAAAAGATAGATAAAACCGCAAATGAACCAAAAACTCAACTGTGGATGGCGCCGTGGAGCTGTTCATCAGAAAATGTCTATACATCATCCCAACTTCGTTTTTCGCACTATAAAAAATTACCACAGCAAAACTGTGTTTCCTATAGCCCATTTGGGTCAATTTTTTTTAATTTGATTCTTTTTGCTTGAAGGGTTTTGTTGGCAAAAACCGAAGGAGAATTGCTGTAACTTTGCCTTGGATGCGCCTGATCGGATTTCAAGGCAGAAAGCGAGCAATATGAAACGACAGCTTTCATTTCTAAAACTTGTAATAGCAGCTATTATGCAACTGTTACCAGTTCTGGTATGCGCACAGTCTTTATCTTTTCAAAGGGTTCATTCAGGAACCAAAACCGATATTCGTGCTGTAAAAACCGGTCTTTTAGATGAGCAAGTCTATTTTTTGACGGATAAAATTTATGCGGTTAAGCCCAACGGAATAGCCCGGGTGGATATGCCTGTTGCCGAAAGTATTAGTCATTTCTATCCTTTTTCAGATAAGGAATATTGGTTTTCTGTCCATCAGAACGCCAATAATAGTATTTTGTACCATTATAAGAGCGGATCCATAACCTATGTTGCCCAGCCTTTGTCTAACCAGATTGATCTGTTGCATTTCTATGCCCCTGGCAAAGCCCTTCTTTCGGGCAACAGGGAGACCTTCTTTTTGGCAGGCCAGCGTTTTTTCCCGTTTCACCCCACTCAGTATAATTATTATTTTGTTCGATCCTTTCTTAAAGACACAGGTACTATTTGTCTTTTAGATAACCAGGGTTTATTGATGCGCTATCAAAATGGAAGGCTTCAATCTGTGTTACCAGGCCGGCCTGTAACCGATTTTTGTTTTACTACACCCAATGATGGCTACATCCTTGCCGTTGATGAGCTGTACAGATATTCAGCTTCAAAAGGAAGTCTGTTAATTAAAGACGCCCGCCTGAAAGCGGCAACCGGTATGGCGATTTTAAAAAATGGGAATTGTATCCTTATTGGCAATTCGGGTACGCTGATGGAGTATCATAAGGACAAGTTAATTTCATACAACACGCACTATACCAACGACTTAGAATCGGTGGTGGTAACCCGGGACGGTGAAGTGTGGATTGGCGGAACCAAAGGAATACTGCTTTATTCAGGAGGCCGAAAATTTTTACCCTATGAAGAGAATACCTTTAGTTTTACTGCAAGAAGCCTTATCCCCTACGCCATCCCTTTAGATGGAGAATATGGTGTGGCGATTGCCGATTTCAATGGTGATAAAAAGCCAGATATATACACAGTTAGAATTTTTGAGCAAAACAGGTTTTACATCAACCGATACAAAACTGCAAAAGATGCCTGCTTTGCGGAAGAGGCTGTTGTTAGAAATGCGCTGGGTCATGATAATCCGTTAAGTGTCAATACCCACGGATCTTTGAAATTAGGTATCGCTACTGCGGATATTGATAATGACAAGGATCAGGATATTTATCTTTGCTACCTAAATAGTCCAAATAATTTGCTAATCAACAAAGGCAACGGATATTTCAGAAATGTTTCCATGCAAAAGTACAGAGCCAGTGAAAACCTAAACCGATCCAACGCTGCCGCTTTTGCCGATGTGGATCTTGATGGAGACCTTGATCTGTTTGTAACCAGCGAGAATGGTTCTAACCGCTTGTATGAAAACGATGGTACCGGCCATTTTAGGGATATTACCGTTTCCTCGGGTTTAATATCAGAAAATGGGGGGATGTGTGCCAGTTTTGGCGATATCAATCAAGACGGGCTCCCCGATCTTTGTGTAAGCTATTGGTACCCCGGTAATAAAATATATTTGAATGAAAGCAAAAAAGGCAAAATTCGTTTCCGGAACATTACCGCAGAAACCGATTTAGCCAAAGCACCCCCCGCCAAAAGCAACGGGGTTTCTTTTGCCGATGTAAACAATGATGGCCATTTGGATTTGTTTATAGCCAACAGAAATATGCCGAACAAGCTTTACATCAACAACGGGAAAGGGATTTTTAAAGACAAAACCAACGAGTATTTTAAAGAAGAAACTTTTGTAAGTTATGGAGGCTGCTTTGCTGATTTTGATTTGGATGGTTTCACAGATCTGTACCTGACCAATGTTGGCGGAAATGTATTGTATAAGAATAGAGGTGGGAAGTTTTTTTCAGACGTAACGACTGAATATGATGCCGGCATGCTTGGATACTGCACCGGCTGCGCTACCGGCGATATGGATGGTGATGGAGACCCCGATTTATACGTTGCAAATTATGTAAATGGGAACAGCCAGCTTTTTGAGAATAATACGGATAGCAAATCCTTTATTAAGTTCAACCTGCAGGGAATTATCGCTAACAGAGATGCCATAGGAGCCAAAATTTGGTTGTACAAAAAAATGCAGGGTACTGAAACACCCATGCTAACAGGCTACCAGGAGGTAAGCGGTGGCGGTGGCTACGCCTCTATTTCGGATAAAGAAATTATTTTTGGTGGCGATTCTACAGCAGAATATTTCGCACTCATTAAATTCCCCTCATCTACCGACACCATCCGGTTCGACCCTATTTCGAGTGGCAACGCCTATAGGGTTATGGAAATGTTGGGGCCCAAGGCGTTTTTTGTAAATCAACAGAACCGTTTGAAAATATTTTTTAAGAGCCGCGAAAACCAAAGGGAACAAATCAAATTCTTATTCATCGCTTTGATATTGTTGGGGTATGTATTATTGGTCAGAATACCCAGGTTCGTTATTCCTATCCGCCTAATGGCTACTGCTATCATTTTTTCGATTGCAGTTGCCATTAATTTGTTTTTTCTGTTTCAGTGGCCTGCCCTTTCTTATTATATTGCTCCGGTAGTGGCCTTGTCGCTATTGTATATTTTCCATTTGATCTTGAGTCGGTACCTGATTCGCCGATTTTCTGTAAGGGAAAAGCAATCCCTCAGAGAAAAATTGTCAAGAGACTTACACGACGATCTGGCTTCCACACTGGGAAGTATTTCGGTGTATTCCCAAACTTTAAACAACACTTCAGCAGGAACACTGATGAATACCCCACTGCTTCCGGCCAAAATAGCGCAGCTTAGCCAGTCAGCGCTCCACTCGGTTTCAGATATAATTTGGATGACCTCGCCCAAACACGACACTTTGGAAAGCCTTGCTTCCAAGTTACATCAAATGATTTATGACCTGTTTACTGATAATCAGATAAAATGCTCTTCAAATATACAAATTCCAGAATCTGAAAAACTGCTACCGGAGCACTTGCGCAATAACGTGTTTTTAATTCTAAAAGAAGGGGCCCACAACATTGTGAAGCATGCAAAAGCAACTGGCGTTGTATTTTCGGTGCTTACAGATCGTAATTATTGCACCATTACGTTAAAAGACAACGGCGTGGGTTTTGATGAAAAAGCCAGGGATATAAACTCTCCCTTAGGGAATGGCCTGATGAATATGAAAAAGCGGGCGGCCGAATCGGGTATAGAGTTCGCGATCCTTGCAGAACCAAAAAAAGGCACAGAAATCACCCTAAAGTTCAAAAATTAACCCAAATGGGGGATAGGGAACGAGGTTTTTAAATAATATCTTTGCTATACAGAGTTATGGAAATCAAAATTGGCTTAATAGAGGACCATACGGAGTTTCGGCAAAGTATGATATTTCTTATTGACAGTTCGCAAAAATTCCGTGTTCAGTGGGCTTATGGCTCGGTTGAAGAAGCCATAAACCGGTATACCCCGGTGGATATCATCTTGTTGGATATCAACCTGCCCGGCTTGTCCGGAGTGGAAGCCATCCGCTTGGTGAAGCAAAAAGAACCCGAGCCCAAGATTATTATGCTCACGATTCTCGAGGACGACCGCTACGTTTTTGAGGCTATAAAAAATGGGGCTGACGGGTATGTTTTAAAAAAGACTACCCCCGCAAAGATCATAGAAGCCATCCAGCAGGTTGCCGATGGCGAGGCGGCGCTTACCCCAATGATTGCCCGTAAAGTGATGGACTACTTCAGACCCCAAAAGCAGGAAGTTCATAATGATACCAGTTTGACCACTCGGGAAAAGGAAATTCTGATACTCATAGCACAGGGTGCTGCAACCGATGAAATCGCCAACAAACTTTTTATTGCTCCGCAAACCGTCCGCAGCCACTTGAAAAATATTTATGAAAAATTACAAGTGCACAGCCGTACTCAAATGGTGGCAAAGGCGTATAAGCAAAACCTTATTTGATCTTTCGAACAAACACTGGGTCAGCACCTTGCAAACCCTGGAGATTCTCTGTGAACAATCAAAAGTGTGAGCTAAGGAGATCTTTTGATTTTGGTTTTTACAATCGGGTGGTTTACAGTAGGTTAGGTTAAAGTAAGGCGAAGGTGAAATTTCTTTCAATAATTATGGCTATAGATTGCCGGC
>JBDHYK010000183.1:0-6796 GCA_039811305.1 Niabella sp. | reverse complement strand
CGCGGTCAAAAACCGCCTTGGCATAAATACAATAGGGTTTTATTTTGAAGTGGCGACTTCGAGCAGCTTCTACCGCCTTCATTACTAATTTTTTACCATAGCCTTTTCCCTGAAACTCATCTCCTACCTCGGTATGACGTATCACCATCTTATCTTTCTCCTCCCAGGTATAGGTCATTTCGCCGGCTAAAACATCGTTTTCAAACAATACAAATCTACCCTGTTTCCCGTCGTCCTTCTGTGTTATTTCAATATCCATTTTCAAGATTACATTTTATTTTTATGCCTTTTTTGTAAAAGTGTACCAAATTTCAACTCTTTCCTGCAACCGAAACGAATGTAACTCCCTAAGGTTTCTTTTATTTTCTAATCTTCTATCCGCTACTACAGCAATTTTCGATCTATTATCGAAGATTTCAACCCAATACTAAAAATAGCTACCCAGGACGCTAAAATCGTTATACGAATCCTATAATACGAAAAACTGAACTGTGTTTGAAACTAACAAGGCAAAAGGGAAAAGGTTGTCTATTTACTCTGGTTGCTGGTTACAATTTCATAAAAGCATTTTCCTGAGACCAAGATGCTACCAGTCTTTTCCAGCACTTTCGCCGTACAGGCTTTTTTTATTGTTCACTTCCTTTCGTGTATTTTTTTCCTTTTGCTCTAATTTTTCCAACTCTTTTTGAATTTTAATGCCGGCTTTTGTGGATAAGGGCTGGTTTTCTTGTTGATTTTGGGTGTGCTCCGCCTGGTTTTTTTTCAATTCCAAAAGGGCTTTTTGCAAATTTTCCCGGGCGTCCTTGTTTTGCCAGTCTATGCGTAATGCATTTTTATAAGCCTCAATTCCAGCATCGCTTTTATTCTGTATCCCATAGGCAACACCCAGATTATAAAAGGCTTGTGAACGAAGGGTGCTATCCTTGTTTTGGGTGCCGCTTGCAAGCAAAAAAGCATCTGCGGCAGCAGCATATTTTTTCTGCCGAAACAATGCGTTTCCTTTATTGAACAAAGCCACATAATGGTATCCGCTGTTGAGCGCTCGGTTATAAGAGCCCACCGCCTCGGCCATTTTACCTTCTTTATAAAATGAGTTGCCTTCTTTTACAAAGCGGGCGGCTTTTCGGTCATCGGCTGGAACCCAACGGAGCAATAACGCTATGATGAAAATCCATTTCATTGTTTTTTAAAGTTTCCTTCGGGTAATAGTTGTTCTACTATTAGCAATAAGGCCATCAAGCCTGCAAACACCCAGAAATAATAAGAAAAACCCATTAGGTGAACATCGCCTGTAACTTTTTTGTCTATTTGCGATAAAGAAGCTGATATCTTCTTTATGGCTTCGGAAGGGTTGGTAAGATGTACATATACACCGCGGGTATTTGCAGCAATTTGTTGCAATTCGGCTTCATTGAGTTTTGAAATAACTTCTTTTCCTGTTGTTGGATCCAGTTTGGGAGCTCCGCTGGTGTCGGGCACAAAAGTACCCTGTGGCGAACCTATGCCCACGGTATTGACCATGAGTCCTCTTAGGGCCATGTCTTTGGATACCTGAAGGGCTTTTTCGTCGTGGTCTTCACCATCTGAAATAAGTACGACTGCTTTATATTTTGCTTCGTATTCTCCAAATGCTTTCAGGCTTTCTTCTAAAGCTGAGGCTAATACGGTACCTTTCACGGGGAGCAGGTCGGGCGATGCGTTAGCGACAAACATTTGTGCAGCACTATGGTCGCCACTAATGGGCATTTGTAAATAGGCTTTCCCGGCAAATAAAACCAATCCGATCCTGTTTTCGGGCATCGAACGAATCATTTGGGATAGAAACTGGCGGGCAAGTTCCAAACGGTTGGGGGCAATATCGGTGGCCAGCATGCTGGTGCTTACGTCTAATGCAAACACAATGTCAATGCCTTTGCGCAAAATACCATCATCTCCGCTGGGTTTGCGCAGATTCATGGCTGCCAGTACCCCCATCACAAAAGCCAGGCAAAGCAGTAAGAACTTGAGGCTGAAACGATTCGGGCTGTATCCTTGTATCATCTCTCTAACTAAGATGGGGTTTCCCATTTTTCGTCTCGTATTCCGCTTCCACCTTTTGATATTCAAAAACAAGAGTAAGAAGACGAACAGAGCTCCCAGCAAGGCAATAAAATAAATATATTGAAACTGAACACCCAAAGAATATTATTTTTAGTTCTGCAATAACAGAGGATTGAATCGTATTGGTAGCCGCATCAATTTTTGAGCCAGTTTTTAGCTCCAGTACCCTGGTTCTCAGTTTCTCTGGGACAGTTTTCTACATCCTTCCTTCAAAAAATCCCATTTTCTTTAAAATGTCCTTGAGCAGGGGCTCTCCAATTTCGGTGGTTGGAATTTCGGCTTCTACAGACTCAAAATTTAATACAAAAAAATAGGGATGTCTGTTTTCTTCAATCCAGCCTACTACCCATCCCAAGGGACGATCAGCCTCGGTACGTCCCCATCCGCTACTATAAGCCAGTTTATAATTGGCATTGTTTTCTATGGCCAGGGCCTGTTTCACTTTTTCCTGGTACAGTTTAAAGAAAGGCAACTCGTCAAAATAAAGATTTTTTACCAATCCCAGGTTTTCATCTGGTGTAATTTTTAGGGTATTGTTGATCCAAAAACTGTCAACCGACGAAGAAATCCAAAAAGCCGTATCTTTTTTCCCGGAACCATAATGCAGACTGTCTGTCCATAATTGCAACCCATCTTTTCCCACGCTTCTTGCCACAGTTTGAAAATAAGGTAGCGCAGATCGCCGCAAAGCCGCCCGCATATCCAAATTTTTGTTCCAGAACGTATCCCTGTACTGTCTGCCATCCCAGGGTATTTGCATGGTATCGCTCGTGATTTTTCCGGTTTGAAGCCCTATTAGCGACATTACGATTCCAAAACTCGATGCAGGTTCGTAGGCACTATCGCGATAGCGGGGTAAATTGTAAATTGTAAATTCGCCCGTTCCATTATCCATTAATGCAAAGCAACCCCTTACCTGATGGGCATCAAAAAAAACCTTCAAGGAATCATCGGTTTTCACATTATTAGGAGAGCAGGAACCCAAAACCCATAAAATACAACCCAAAAAACCAAGCTTCTTCATCATCTGAACTATTTAATTTATCAACAAAAATAACCTTCCAAAGAATTCGTCCCATCAGAAAAAAGAAAAATAGAGCCTGTTTTTGCAATCTTCCAATGGAGCTATACCGGGTTGAACTCCTTTTTAACAAATCTTTCCAACCTTTCATTACAAATATGTACAAATTAGTGTAATTTACAGTAAAATAAGTTTACCTGTAATAAATCTGTTTGTTACCATGCAAACGATGGTATCATATAATAAAAACCCTCTTTACGATTACCGCCTGATATTGGATACGCCCGCCTCTTTAAAAAAAAGGATTTCTGCGGCAAAAATGGACTTTGACAGAGATTATCGGGGTTTGGTCATCGCCGGTGGAAGCCCTTTTATTTATTTGGCTACTTTTTCTCAATACGAGCAGGAAGAAGAAACTATGACAGATGCAATCTATAAAAAAGCTTTGGGAATGATGCCCTTTAAAGCGCATGTAAAAGATTTTGATCGGCTTGGGGAGTCTGAGATATTTATTGCGCTGAAAAGCCAACAAGCCATTACAACAATTATTGAAGGGCTTAAAACCATTGAAGACCGGTTTTTGAATGTACGGTTTAATGAGCTTCCGCGTATTACCCTGGCTCAACACCTTTTGCCCTGGCAATTCATAAAAAGCTGGCCAAAATTTAGTACCCGGCGCCTTTCCGCAACCTTTATAATTGATAAAATGTTGCTACTCAGGAGGATGCAGGGATTTAGGAGTTGGCAGGTAATAAAACATGTGAACCTCCAGAATCAGTTGGTTTATTAACATTTTATAAACGTTTTCAATTTTCAAGGCGATAAAACAACGAACATTCGTAAGTTTAACAAATATTTCTTTATATTTGCTCCCCGACCTCTAAGATTGCGTGTTTGTGTTGTAAAAAAGTGTCTTACAAGTTTTAGCCATCATGAGTAAATGATGGCTTTTTTATATTGGCTTGTTTTATCCCAAAAAATCGGTACCCGACTGTATAAAATTGATTTATTTTAGCGGAACCACCATTACAGGAACATGAGCGTGCTTGATCACGTATTCCGACACACTTCCCAACAAAAGATAGGACAAGCCAGAGCGCCCGTGCGTACCCATTACAATCAGATCTGCCCCCCAGTCTTTTGCAATTAGCACAATTTCATTTTTAGGAAATCCTTCCTGTGTAAACCGGGTTACCTCGCCTGATTTAGGAAATCTTTTTAATAGTTTGTCAATAACTTTATTTGCTTTGGTGGAAGAAGCAATTTGTTGGTCGTTAGACACTAAGCCCGTTTCTGGGATTACCGGCTCATTCATAATATCAATAATGTAGGCAACACCAATTTCTGCCCCAAGGGCAATGGCCAACTCAAACCCTTTTTCTGCTGCACGTAAAGAATGAGGGCTGTCGTCAATAGCGATTAAAACTCTTTTGTATTGCATAACTGTTTAGTTTAATGTTCTTCAACCTTGTTTTTTACCGTTCTTGTAACAAATTTACTAAAGAAAAAGGCAAATAAAAATTTTAAATGTAATAAAATCGTAAATAAACCAAGGCCGATCTGAAAAGGCCTCATATTCAGTTTTTCTAAATACTACCGGAACGTTTTACAAATTTTTAAAAGCTGCTTTTGCGGTATATTTACAGTTTCAGAAATCCTTGCAATCATGAACCCTTCTGCACATTTTTATGGCTCCCAATACCGTATGGAACACTCCATGCGTTGGTTTGGCCCGACCGATCCGGTACCTCTGTCCGATCTGTTGCAAGCGGGTTGTGTGGGTGTAGTGTCGGCTTTGCATCAGGTACCCGTTGGGGAAGTTTGGCCAAAAGATGCGATTCGGGAGCGAAAGCAGGTAATTGAAGAACGGGGTTTGAAATGGAATGTTGTGGAAAGTCTTCCTGTATCCGAAGCCATTAAAACCCGAACCGGGAACTTCCGCAACCATATAAAAAACTATATACAATCCCTACAAAATTTGGCGGCCTGTGGCATCCGAATTGTTACCTACAATTTTATGCCGGTATTTGACTGGATACGCACGGACATGTACTATCCCTTTCGGGATGGTAGTAAGACCCTTTTTTACGAAAAGGCCGCTATAGCAGCATTTGACCTTTATATGCTTGAAAGACCCGATGCGGCAAAAGACTATTTACTGCATGAAATTGAAGACGCAAGGCAGCGTTACCTGAAAATGACTGACGCTGCCAAACAATACACGCAAGATTGTATTTTAACGGGGTTACCCGGTGGCGGAGAGCGTTTTACACTGGAACAAATTCGCAAGGCATTAAAAAGCTATGAATCTATAACCAAAGAAAACTATTTTGAAAATTTGGTATTTTTTTTGGAACAAGTGGCGCCGGTTGCCGAAGCCTACGACATTCAATTAGCCATTCACCCGGACGACCCACCCTATCCGGTTTTTGGGCTGCCCCGGATAGTGAGCTGTTCTCAGGATCTTGAACAGCTTTTTTCGGCCGTACCCTCCAAAAATAATGGGCTTTGTTTTTGTTCGGGGTCATTAGGGGTACGGGCAGATAACGACTTGCCTGCAATGGTGCAAACCTTCCAGGATCGCATCCATTTTATCCATCTCCGAAGTACCCGGCGCAATGAACGGGGAGATTTTTATGAAGACAACCATTTGGAAGGAGACGTGGATATGTATGCCCTGATGAAGGTGTTGCTGGATTTGATGCAAAAAAGAAAAACCACGATCCCGATGCGACCGGATCATGGGCACCAAATGTTGGACGACCTGGCCAAAACCACGTATCCGGGCTATTCCGCTATTGGCAGGTTACGGTCATTGGCCGAGTTGCGGGGATTAGAATTGGGCACTTTGCGCAGTGGCAGTTGATACGAAAAACAAACCCGGCCTTGCACAGGTTTCACCGTTTGTTTTTTTTAGTTTGATCAAAATATGCTGTTGAAATTAGTGGATTATGGTGGCAGGTTTTCAATATTGGTAAAAAAATAGCCTCATTAGTATTCAGACAAAGAAGCCACCACGGGATGCATATTATAATTGGCATCGTCAAAATATTTTAAACGTGCTGGTATTTGGTTGCTAATGGTATTGGCTTGTTCATTCGTTATTCGGTCGCGATGGTAACGCAGTATCAGCCAGGCCAGGAAACTTTCCGACACATCTTCTCTCTGAGGATTTTCAGCTGCATATTTTGAAATAAAAGCATCATCGGAACTTTGCTTCGCCGCCCACTCCACCGTAGTCCCAATACTATTTCCCAAGTTGTGTGCTGCTTCATGTACAATAATCTCGTTCAACTTTTTATTTACTGTTTCATGTTCCACTGTTTTTTGAGCATATAACAAAACCCCTCTGCCTCCACCGCCGTATGCCCCGTAGCCCATGTGCAAATTAACATGATCTATAAACGAACGAAGAATATAGGGCAAAAGTCCCAAAATTTTGGCATGTTTTTCTGCTTGTGCAGCTACTTCCTCTTCGCTACTGGTCTCGGGATTTACGTATATTGTGGTTATCTTATCCATGTCTGACCACTTAACTTTAAAAACATGGGTTTTAATGAACTTGGTTCTTGGGGGTTTCGGAATCCTACGGTCGAACATATTGTGACTTTGGATCCCAACATATTTTATTTCTTTAAATACATTGGGGTCGGATGAACGGATCACCTCTTTAAA
>JBDHYK010000182.1:0-6873 GCA_039811305.1 Niabella sp. | reverse complement strand
AGCAACAAGACGAGTTTAGAGCAAAATGCAAGACCTATGTTCGCTTGTATGTTTTCCTTGCTCAAATAGTTCCGTTTGTAAATCCTTACTTGGAAAGACTGTATTTGTTCTTAAATCACTTGCAAAACAAATTGGGCAAACAGAGTGATGAAGATTTGGCACAAGATATTCTGGACAATATTGACATGGACAGCTACCGACTGCAAAAAGAAGGAGAATTTAATATTCAGTTACAACAGGGTGATGAGTTAAAGCCTATTCCTACGGACATGAGGACTATGGCTGCTGAACCTGAAATGGAATATTTATCCAACATCGTAAAAGCATTTAATGACCGCTTCGGGACACAGTTCACCAACGAAGACAAGGTTAAAAAAATGACTGAGGACTTAATGGCGGACGTTGCACAAGATGCCGAGTTTGCAAACGCTTTCAGACATTCAGACGAACAGAACGCCAAAATCACTTTTGAGGAAGTATTGAAACGTAAACTAATTGATCACATTGAAACCAACTTTGAAGTATTTAAAGAGTTCAACGACAACAAAGTGTTTCGTGACTTCTTCGCTGGGACAATGTTCAAAATAATGCAAAAGGACTTTTTAAGATTTAACGCAAACAAATAATGCCAACCCTGCAGTCACACACATACCGCATTCGCACAATGCCACCCGCAGACCAAAAATACGGTAAGAGTGTGCCTGTTCCAAAGCAGGAAGAATTTACTCACGACATATTTATTTATAATGGAGTTCGTGATTGCTTCAATCCAGAAACTTCGGGATAATTCTATTGAACTTTAGTGCTAATTATCCGCCACTTCGGCAATACCAAAAACGATAAAAGAAAGCCACCGAACCTAAAAAAACCATCCGGAGGAACATTCCGGATGGTTTACAGAATTTTTATTTATAGCCTTTTATACTGTAGCGTTGTACAATTTTTCGTAATACTCGTGTGCCATACGGTTGCTTTCGAACTGAAATCTTACATCCTGCATGCCGTTTTTCATGATCTGGCGCCAGGTAGCATAGTTTTCATAATACAAAGGCAGAATTTCGTTGTTGAGTATCTCGTATAGTTTATCTAAATCGTATTGATCCTGATCGTGTACCGACATATTTGCATAATCGGCCTTTGGAATAACAAAGCCATTGTGCCCGTGGTTGATAAACTCAGGGATCCAACCGTCATCGGTTGAAAAATTCACAGCGCCGTTCATAGCTGCCGTCATACCACTGGTTCCGGAGGCCTCGCGGGGAACGCGGGGATTGTTCAGCCATACATCAGACGCCTGTTTCAACCTTTTTGACAAGGTCATTTCGTAACCCACCAACACGGCTACATTTTTGTACCCCTTGCTCAAATGCACTAATGCATTAAACTCGCTAATGGCCGGATGATCCATTGGATAGGGTTTCCCAGCCCAGATGATTTGTACTGGGTACTTTGTGTTGGACACTAATTTCTGAAATTTTTCCAGATCCGACGCAATCAGACTGGCCCGTTTGTACCCGGCAAATCTTCTCGCCCATACAATAGTAAATACATCGGGGTTAAATAGTTTCCCGGTTTGATCGGCAACAATTTCAAAGGTTCTTTTCTTCATCCATTTTTTGCGGTCGTCTAAACCATAATCATCGCCCACTTCTTTAAACTTGTACATCTGTTTGTCTGCCCAATACCGCCAGTTTTGCGAATTTGTTATCGAGATAATGGGGCAAATATCATCATACCGACCCCACATTTCTCTTGATACTACCCCGTGCAATTGAGATACGCCGTTAGCAATTCTCGAAAAACGAAGCGCTGCTAAAGAATGATTAAACTGATCGTCAAAATTTTGTGTCAGCAGTTTTACCTCATCTACGCTCAAACCACAGAAATAGCTCATCTTATGACATAAATAAATGTCATGTTTTTCATTACCGGCTTCTTCGGGGGTATGGGTGGTAAAAACAAGGCGTTTTCTAACTTCTTCTATATTGTTATTGTATTTTTTGTACAAATAAAAAGCAGAAGAAAGGGCATGTGCTTCGTTTAAATGATACAAATCGGGGTTAAATCCTAACAAATCTACCAATTTGGCACCACCAACACCCAAAAGGATGAAGGCAGCTAATTTTGCAGGAACATTAGCATCATACAGGCGGTGTGTAATGGCTTGAGATACATAATCGTTTTCCGGCACATCAGTAGAAAGCAGGAACAAGGGAGCTGTATTAAAAGTTTCGGGGTTTAAATACCACACTTTTACCCACACGGGATGATCGTGTACGGTAATCTGATATTTAATACCTGTATCTTCTAAAAAACTGTATATTTTTTCGTTCCAGGTTACTTCCAGGGTTTGATCCTGGTTGCGTTCCTGGTCGTAATACCCGTATTTCCATAAAATACCAATACCAATAAGGTTTTGCTTGAGTTCGTAAGCACCGCGTAGGTGCGATCCTGATAAAAAGCCCAACCCACCACTATATATTTTTAGGGGTTGGTGCACGCCAAACTCCATAGAGAAATAAGCAACTTTCTTTGTGTAGTTCTGATCTATTTCATAAGGAACCTGAAAATTTTCGAAATTCATACTTCATTATATTTTTAAAAACGGCGAAAGATACTCTAATTTGGGTAAAAACAAAGAATCTTTTTAAAAAATGTACATATCTACGGTAAATTGTGGATAATTCAATCGGGCAACAAACACCCGCGGAGGCCTGCCAACCCGTTGTTTTTCTAAATAAAAGGCGGAATAAGAATACAGCAAGATTGCTAATTTTGCTTCCAATAGTAAAAAGCACATCTGATGAACTGCCTGATTGTAGATGACAACCCCATTGCCCGCACAACACTGGCGCAATTAACCACACACATAAAAAATTTGGAAGTGGCTGGCCTTTGTGCCGATGCTTTTGAAGCCTATGCCACATTGAAGGAGAAGGCTATTGATCTGATGTTGTTAGACATAGAAATGAAAGGGATGACCGGTATAGAACTTGCCAAAAATTTGGGTAACCAGGCACCGGTTATTATTTTCATTACCTCTAAAACAGAGTATGCCGTAGAAGCCTTCGAACTTAAAGTTGCCGACTATATTGTAAAACCCGTGATGCCGGCAAGGTTCATACAAGCCATTGAAAGAGCACAGGAAATTCTTGCCAGTAAAGACGAGAAAGTAGAAATTCAGGACGATGAGTTTATTTTCATCCGAGATTCCAATATTATTAAAAGAGTAAAATTTAAAGATATTTTATTTGCCGAAGCCATGGGCGACTATGTTAAACTGCATACCTCCAAAAAATTTTATGCGGTACATAAAGGGTTAAAAGACGTTGAATTGCGCCTACCCCCCGCAAAATTTATTCGGGTACATCGGTCCTATATCGTAGCAGTAGAAAAAATTGACACGATTGAACAAGGGGCTTTGATTGTTGAGGGCAAGCCGGTGCCCGTAGCAGATGCTTATCGTGGGGCTCTGAACAAACGCCTGAACATTCTCTAAATCTTTAAAAATTCGTTAAAGTCTTGTATCGCCTTTTAAACGATAAAAAGCGCCTTTTGAACGATTCCAAATAAGATTGGGGGCGTAACTGCGTTAGTTTTGGGGTGAATTTTAATACTTTTTCGATGTCTGGCAAAAAAAATAGGATTACTCTCATTGTAAGTTCACTGCTCTTAGCCTTTTTGCTCTACCTGCTTTTTGCCGAGTTGTATCTCTCAAAAAACCTTATTGTAATCGTTTCCATTTCAGTGGCGCTTGTTATAGACACTATTTTCTTTGTTCGCAGTTTTCTGCGAATCACCTACGAATATAAAGACCCCGATTAAAAAACCCGGTGTTTCGGTTAATTTTGATACAGATTCATGAAACACTACTTCAAATATTCTTTGGTTGCCATTTTTTTGGGTGCAATTACTATTATTGTGTTATTGCAATTCAACTCCAATAAAAATATTGATCAGCTAATTGCAGGAAATGAAAACCTTCTCCGTTCACAACGCATTAAAACTGAGCTGCACCAGTTGCAAAAAAGCATATATGGTTTGGATACAGAAATGCGAATCTTTGTTGCTGGTGGAAGGAAAAAAGACGATCGCTATGAAAAACTTTCTCATCAGCTTCGTTCCATTCGAAAGTCGCATTCTAATCTCCAACAAATGATGGCAGATTCTTTAATAGCCCCTCTAATGGAGCGGCTAAAAAAGAGTATTCAGCAAAAACTCTTATTCCATAAAGCAGTTCTTGATACCCTAAATAGTAAAGGAACAGCAGGTGGCGAAAACAGCATCCACAGACCAAGTGGTATTGAACTTACGGACTCCATCACTACACTAATCAGCCAAATTGAGCAAATACAGGCGCAAAACGCAGATAAACTGGTATTCAGAGCTGATAAAAATGGAAACGATGCGAAAACTTATGGCTCCTTGTTGGCAATCCTTGCGGTAATAGCCTCCTTAGTTACTTTCAGCTACATTTCGTTAAAAACAGAAGAACAACGGCGGATGATAACCCGGCTGAACCTTTCTGAAAAAGAAGCTAAAGAATCCGTTAGGGTAAAAGAGCGTTTTTTGGCCAATATGAGCCACGAAATAAGAACACCATTGAACGCCATTCTGGGCTTCACGGGTTTGCTTCGAAAAAGAACATTAGACAAAGAAGCTCAGGAATACGTTGGATTTATAGATAGTGCAGGTGCCAATCTTTTGCATATCGTAAATGATGTTCTTGATCTTTCTAAAATTGAGGCGGGGATGCTGCGGATTCAGTCGGCAGCTTTTAATTTTTGGGAACTTATCTCAGTTTTAGAAGGTATTTACAAAGAAAAAGCCCTCGAAAAAAATGTGCTATTGGAAGCTCACATCCACCCGGAAGTTCCCAAATATATAAAAGGCGATGCACTTAGGCTCAATCAGGTAATTACCAACTTAGTGGGCAATTCGCTAAAGTTTACAGAAAACGGCAGTATCCGTATCTACTGTAACAGCACGCGGACATCCGATAAACAAGTAACATTATCTATTGCTGTTATGGACACAGGAATCGGCATCAGCCCGGATCAATTAGATAAAGTTTTTGACCGTTTTCACCAATCGGACGAGGCTACCAACAGAAAGTTTGGAGGCACAGGTTTAGGCCTTACCATTGCACGCGACCTGGTGCAACTGATGGGAGGGAGCATTTCCGTAACCAGTGCGGAAGGCGTTGGCACCACGTTCACGATCGCACTGCCTGTTGAAACAACTTCAGCGGCAGAAGAGGTATCCGCAGAAGCAACTAGCAACCTTTCATCGGCTGTGTTCAATATAGACAGATCGAAAAAAATATTAGTTGTTGAGGATAATGAGCTCAACCAATCACTCCTGGCACATTTGCTGAGTTCCTGGAACCTGTCTTTTGAAATTGCCGGAGATGGAATGCAAGCCATTCAATTCGTAAAGAACAACCATTTTGGATTGATTTTAATGGATCTTCAAATGCCAGAAATGGATGGGTACACTACCACCTCGCAGATCCGGGAACAACTTAAAATTACCACACCCATTATTGCGATGACGGCTCATGCACTACCGGGCGAAAAAGACAAATGCTTGCGATGCGGCATGAACGACTATCTATCAAAACCCATTGATGCCCATTTACTTAAAAGAATGTTAGCTAACTATTTACCGGAGCACCTACTTGCAAGCAATACGGCTACCGGTGCAAATTCTGCCCGCACCGCAACTTTTAAATTAATTAATACCGAGTACCTGAAAAGCATCAGCTTAGACAATAAAGAATATGAAACAACCGTTGCTAAGCAGTTTATTGAGTTGGTTCCTGCACAACTGCGAGAGATGGAGCTGGCCTGGAGTGGTAACGACATAACAAGAGTAAAAGAAATTGCACACAGCTTAAAAACAACCGTTTCTATATTTGGCCTTTTGCCTTTCGTAGCGCCAATTCTCAACGAAATTGAATATCAGGAACTTTCCCAAGATGGGTTCTCCAAGAATAGAACTTCTCTTCAAAAAATCCTAACACAATCTGTTGACGAGGTGAACTTGTTTTTGCGCGAACGTAAACACGGATAAAAATAACACACTTAAAACACCCGACAGTCCGTTTTGGGCGACAGATTTTGCCGATTAAGCTATTCGAAAGATTTATTAGCACCTGATGGGGATAGTTTTGTAACTGCAATCAATTTTGCAGATAAAAATTCTTAAAAATCAAAAAATCAAACAAATGAAAAAAGTTCTTTTCGCTACAATTGCATTATTAGGTTTAAACCTGGCAAGTTTTGCCCAAGCTGCTCCGGCAAAAAAAGCAGAGACTGCAAAAAAACCCGCCAAAGTAGTAACCATGACAAAACACAATACTACAGTGGCAACTTCTTCTACACCCACTAAACCCAGTCATACAGCAACCGTAGTAAAACAACCCACTTCAGCATCTGTATCGGCAACAAAACCCGCTGCGAGTGTTAAAGAAGCATCTGTGGCAAAATCCACTACACAGCATCTTAAAAAAGACGGTACACCCGATAAAAGATACAAACAAAATCAGCACTTGAAAAAAGATGGCACCCCCGATAAACGTTTCAAGGAAAATAAAAAATAGCACTGTTCCATTTCAAAAAAAATAGACCTGACCCCAACCCAAAACGGTTGGGGTTTTTGGTTGCCTGTGATAAGGTGAAATTCTCAAAAACTTAATCTCAGTACAGGTTGCCGAGTAGGTAACACCCTATCAACCAAAGCCTCTTATAGAACCTTGTACCCGCATCAGCGTCGTTACAATGTAAAAGGCACCCACAAACCCCTATTGATTGCCACACACAACATCTTCTATCATATCGTTACCCGATGCCCGTAACATTCACTGCAACC
>JBDHYK010000181.1:0-6878 GCA_039811305.1 Niabella sp. | reverse complement strand
CTTACAATAATCTTTTGTGAGTGAGATGACGCCACAACAACTTTCGGCATCGGGCTTCTTCTCTGTTATGAATTTTTTATTTCGGTTCTATTGTTGCAATTAGTTTTGCGGGAATACCGCCTACGATCGTATTATCGGCAACATCGGTTGAAACAACGGCTCCGGCAGCAACGATTGCGTTTTCACCAATAGTTACCCCTTGTAAAATGGTAGCATTGGCACCAATCCATGCGTTTTTTTTGATGTGGATTGGTTTTGGAACCAGGGACTGCCTGTTTTTGGGCGAAACAGGATGTCCTTCGGATAGCAAACTAACTTTTGGCGCAATTAACACTCCGTCATCAATTCTGATTCCGCCTAAATCCAAAAAAACACAATCAAAATTTATAAACACGTTTTTCCCAATTTGGGTATGTTTTCCGTAATTAATATAGAGCGGTGTAAATACCGTTGTGCTTTCGTCAATTTCGGAATCTGTAATCTGTCCGAGTAACTTGCGTACTTCTTGTATGTTAGAAGTACTGTTCATCTGAATCAGTAGTTTCTTTGTCTCTAATGAAGCTTCCATCATTTTAAAAGCATCCGGATCGGTAGGTGAAATAATTTCTCCCCTTCTTAAACGTTCAAAAACATCAAATTGGCTCATAATTTTTGATTTTTAAACGATCGTTACTTCAATTCCTTTTTCTTGTAACACAGCCATTGTATGTGCAGATATCTGATCATCGGTAATAATCTCGTCCACTTCGTCAATATCACAAATTTTTCCAAATCCTCGTTTGCCAAATTTGCTGGAATCGGCCAGTACCACTACTTTTTGTGCCGTTTTAATCATTTTTTTGTTCAGTTGTGCTTCCATCATATTGGAGGTAGTGAGGCCAAACTCAGGATCCATACCATCTACCCCCAGAAATAATTTGCTGAAAGAAAAATCATCCAGCGCTTTTTCGGCATATACCCCTGTAACCGAAGAGGATGTTTTACGCATGATGCCGCCTAACTGTATCACTTCTATACCCGGGTGGTGGATGAGTTCCAATGCCACATTTAGCGCCGAAGTAACCACAGTAAGGTTCCCGTCGGCTACCACGCTTTTTGCAAAATATTGTACAGTAGTACCCGAGGCCACCAAAATACAGTCGTTCTTTTTTATCAGCGAAGCTGCATACCCGCCAATTCGTTGTTTTTCATGAGTTTGTAGGGCAAACTTCTCATTCACCGGGCGGTCGGCAATATAGGGGTTGTTTAATGTGGCCCCCCCATGGGTGCGATAAAGCAATCCCTTATCGTCTAAAAATTGAAGATCTTTACGAATCGTTACCGGCGAAACATTCAGTACCTCACCTAAATCCACGACATGGATGCTCCCTTCTTTTTTTAGTTTCTCTAATATCAATTGATGGCGTTCTGTCAAACTACTCATATAGGAATTTTATTGAAAAGTTTTTGAAATGGCGGAACCTCGTTTACAAAACTATTTCAAAATAAGGAAACGAAACTCATATAAAATATTATTTAAAAAAAACTTTCAAAATATTTCTTTATATGGGAATAGTGTTTTAATATTGCTTTCGAAACATTTCGATACACTTTCGATTGATGTTTATTTTGATTGCACTAAACATATTTTATGAAAATAAACAGAAGCGCATTACTGAGTCAGGCTACCAATCCGGCTGTTATCTGGGATTTGTTGATAATTGGGGGTGGAGCCACCGGACTGGGCATTGCGTTAGACGCCGTAACCCGGGGCTACAAAACCCTCTTGATTGAACAGTCGGATTTTGCAAAAGGAACCTCCAGCCGCAGCACCAAGCTGGTGCACGGTGGGGTTCGCTACTTAGCGCAGGGCGATGTGGGATTGGTGCGTGAAGCCAGCATTGAAAGAGGCCTGCTTCAAAAGAATGCACCGCACCTTGTTAAGAACCAAACCTTCATCATTCCCATCTATAGTTTTATTGACCGCATCAAATACACCATCGGATTAAAGCTTTACGATTGGATAGCCGGTCGCCTGTCCTTAGGCGCCTCGGTTTTTATTCCCCGAAAAAAGACGATCGAAGCCATGCCCGGTATTAAAACCAAGGGGCTTGTGGGTGGTGTGTTGTATCATGACGGGCAGTTTGATGATAGTCGGTTAGCGATCAACTTAGTTCAAAGTATATTGGAAAAAGGTGGAGTAGCAATCAATTATGTAAAAGTAACGGGGCTTACAAAAGATGGAAAACACAAAATAAATGGGGCTGTGGTAACCGATACAGAAACGGATGCTGCCTATACTATTAAAGCAAAAGCTGTAGTAAACGCAACCGGCGTTTTTGTAGATTCGGTTTTGAAGATGGACGAGCCCAACGCCGAAAAAACTGTGATTGCCAGCCAGGGCATTCATTTGGTAATTGACCGAAAATTTTATCCGGCACAGCACGCCCTCATGATTCCTAAAACCAGCGATGGCAGGGTATTATTTGCGGTTCCCTGGCATCACGAAGTGGTTGTAGGCACCACCGATACACCCATTGGCGAACCCTCTTTAGAACCCGTAGCATTGGAAAAAGAAATTCAGTTTGTGCTTGATACCGCTGCGCAATACCTGACAGAAAAACCTACCCGAAAAGATGTTTTGAGTGTTTTTGCAGGCTTACGACCTTTGGCTGCTCCTAAAGAAGGCAGCAAAAAAACCAAAGAAATTTCACGCAGCCATAAAATCATTACTTCTGCCTCTAATCTATTCACCATTATTGGCGGCAAGTGGACCACCTTTAGAAAAATGGGGCAGGATATGGTGGACACGATAGAAAAACAATTAAATTGGAGTACCAAAAAGCCACTGACCGCTGAAATGCCCATTCACGGATATTTAGAAAACGTTAATTTCGATGATCCTTTGTATTTTTACGGGAGCGATGCGGATGCCATAAAATTGAAAATGAACGGTAGGGCTCAGCAATGGATAAGCGATTCTTTGAAAATTCACGAAATACAGGTGCTTTGGGCTGTAGAAAACGAAATGGCAAGAACTGTAGAAGACGTACTGGCAAGACGAACCCGTGCCCTGTTGCTGGATGCAAAAGAAAGTATTCGCATCAGTCCTCAGGTGGCGGGCCTTATGGCTAAGGCATTGGGTAAAGACGATGAATGGGTTGAAAATGAGATTCGCAGCTACACCGCATTAGCCCGACAATACATACTAAATTAATAACGATTTGCAGCACACGATATGAACCTGCTAAATTTTTTAAAGCCGGCGCCTCATCAAGCCTTGTTGCCCGCGCAAAAAATAGACCCCGCTTACAGGAAACTCCGGTGGCAGGTATTTTTGGGCATCTTTGTTGGGTATGCAGGCTACTATCTGGTGCGAAAGAATTTTTCCATGGTCATGCCCGATCTCATTGAACAGGGTTATACCAAGGCACAGGTAGGCTTAGCCTTATCGGCAATTTCTATTGCCTACGGCGTTAGTAAATTTGTAATGGCCATAAAATCAGACCGGAGCAATGCCCGCATTTTCCTTGCATTAGGTTTGTTTTTGTCTGCATTAACTACGGCCGCAATGGGGTTTTTACCCTTCGCCACGGCTTCTGTAGGCGCCATGTTTGTTTTTCTTTTTATTAATGGATGGTTTCAGGGCATGGGATGGCCTCCATGTGGCCGGGTGATGGTGCACTGGTTTTCGGTGAAAGAACGTGGTACAAAAATGGCAATCTGGAACGTGGCACACAATGTGGGTGGCGGGTTGATGGCTCCTTTGGCTATTGCCGGCGTATCCGTTTTCGGTGTCTGGCAGGGAAAACTGTACTTCCCGGCTATCATTGCACTGTTAATTGCACTTGTTGCCTACATGTTGGTAAGAGACACTCCCCAGTCCTGCGGGTTACCGTCCATTGAAGCATATAGCGGAGAACAGTCCAAAGACTATGATCATTCTCACGAAAAGGAGTTCAATACCAGGCAGATACTATTCGACTATGTGTTAGTGAACAAAATGATCTGGTATATTGCTTTCGCAAATGTATTTATATACCTGGTTCGCTATGGTGTATTGGACTGGGCACCCACCTATCTGAAAGAAGCCAAAGGGTTTTCTATGTCGGAAACAGGGTGGGCTTATTTTTTATACGAATGGGCGGGCATACCCGGCACCCTGCTTTGTGGCTGGATGAGTGATAAGCTATTTAAAGGTCGCCGCGCCCCGGCTACCATACTCTATATGATATTGGTAGCAATCGCTGTATTCGTTTATTGGGAGAACCCACCTGGCAATCCATTAGTGGACCATATCGCACTGATTGCGATCGGGTTCCTGATTTATGGCCCGGTGATGCTGATTGGGGTACAGGCCTTAGACTTAGTACCTAAAAAAGCAGCCGGAACTGCTGCTGGGCTTACCGGTTTGTTCGGTTATTTGGGCGGCGCCCTGTTTGCCAATGCCGCCATGGGTTATGTAGTAGATCACTGGGGATGGGACGGCGGGTTCATCGTGCTCTTAGCCGCCTGCGTGCTGGCGATTGTATTTACTGCGATGACCTGGAAAAAAGAAATCAGAAATTTAACAGCATAAAAAATAATAATAACTTCAGATATGATAAATCGTTTTATCACACCGAAAGCTTCCACGCTTAGAATGCTTGCAACACTTACCGTGGTTTTATTTGTTCCCCTATTGCTTTGGGCACAAAAACGAACCGTTATAGGAACCGTTTCCTCCGCTACAACCAATGAGTTGTTGCACAATATCACCGTGCGTGTGTTGGGCACCTCCCGGGGCACAACCACAGATGATGACGGGGTATATAAGATAACAGCCAATGCCGGCGAAACCCTCGTGTTTTCCGGAATCGGTTATAAAACGCAGGAGGTAAAAGTGGGCAGTTCAAATACCATTAGTGTAAAATTGATCACAAGCGATGAAGAATTGGAAAACGTAGTTGTAACCACCGCTTTGGGAATTAAGCGTGAGGCCAAATCGCTCGGTTTTTCACAAACCACGCTGGACAACAGAGACCTCACTGATGCTACTTCCAGCAACTGGACGGATGCCCTATCGGGCAAAGTGGCCGGATTGAACATGATACGCTCAGGTGCCGGGCCTACGGGTTCCAACAAAATCATATTAAGGGGAGAAAACAATCTTACTGGCGAAAATGAAGCTCTGATTGTGGTGGATGGCGTAGTAATTAATAACAGCAGCGGCCGCAGAACCGCAAATGGAAGTGAAGCCGTTTATGGCACCGGAAGCGATAACATGCCTGCCGACTATGGTAGCGGTTTAAGCGATATCAACCCAGAAGATATTGAAAGTGTAACGGTCTTAAAAGGGCCGGGCGCCGCTGCTTTATACGGACAAAGAGGTGCCAATGGAGCCATCATTATTACTACCAAATCATCAAAAAGAGAAAAGAAAGGATGGGGCATTGTGTTGAACTCGGGCTACTCCATAGAACAGGTAAATCGCTGGCCCGACTTTCAATTTGAGTACGGGCAGGGATTGGATGGGTCGAATTATTATTCCTTTGGAGCCACAGAAGACGGCGCCAGCACCAGCGGCACCAGCTCGGCTTATGGCCCCCGTTTCGACGGGCAAAAATTTTATCAGTACAACCCCAATCTGCACGGACGGGATACTGTGAGAACCCCCTGGGTCTCCTACCCCAATAAAATCAATAATTACTTTGAGCAGGGAAAAACCTTTACCAATTCGGTTACTATGGATGGAAATCTGGGTGTTGTAAAGGCAAGGCTTTCCTATACCAATGTTCAAAACGAATGGATTATGCCCAACACGGGTTACAAAAGAAATACGCTTTCATTAACTTTAAATGCAAAACCCCTGAAAAAACTGAGTCTTTCTACAAAAATCAATTACACCAATAAAAACAGCGACAACCTGCCCGGGGCAGGCTATGGCAACCAGTCTGTTATGTATTGGTATATCTTCTGGCAGCCAAATGCAGACTTAGACTGGCTGAAAGATTACTGGGCCTATACCACAAAAATTAACCCCGACGGCACCCGGGAATATACCCAACAAAACGGTCTTAAGATTTTTTACCCCTATAGTACTTTTCCCGAGAACCCGTATGCAATAGCCTACGAATTTTTAAATCGCAGCAACAGAGACGGTATCACAGGAAACGTTTCTGCAACATATAATTTTACAAAAAACCTGAGCCTGATGGTGCGCACTGCCGGTGACTGGGGCCAGGAGCACCGGGCTCAAAAACGTCCTTATGATGCAGGCTCCAAATTAGTAAAAGGAAGTTTTCGTACACAGGATATCACCGGGCAGGAATGGACAAGCGATTTTTTGCTGAAATACCAGAAGCGTTTTTCCAAAAAGTTCAATCTAACCGTTACCGGTGGAGGTAGTACGTTAAGAAATAATTATGACAGAACGGAAATGCGTGCCGACTCTCTAAAAGGCCCTGCCTACTACAGCTTAGAGGGTGCTTTGGGCGAACCGGTGTATATTCCGTACGCAAGCAAATACGTAATCAACAGTTTTTACGCCTTGGTAGCCGCCGAATATAAAAACTATTTATTTGCCGATATCTCGGCCCGGCAGGACTGGAACAGTGTATTGGCTACACCTACCCGTACTACCAGTAGCGGATTCTTTTATCCCTCTTTAAATATTAGTTATGTGCTATCCGATGCCATGCATCTGCCTCAGAGCATCAGTTTTGCCAAACTTCGGTTTTCGCTATCCAGTGTAGGTAGCGGTACTACGGTGCCTTATCGCACATCGTATTCCTATGCACGGGACTTTTTGTTCTTCCAGGACAGCATTTATACCAACGCCAGTGTTTTAACCAATCCGGATTTAAAACCACTACGTACTGTTACCGCCGAAGTGGGTGGAAACGTCAAATTCTTTAACA
>JBDHYK010000180.1:0-6918 GCA_039811305.1 Niabella sp. | reverse complement strand
GTTTTTATCTTGCTTTGATTAGTAAGTATTTGTTCCATTGCTTCTGGGATACCATGGCCACGTATTGCTTTTGAGCCATAAAGAGCCATAAGCCCTACTATTGCACCTCCTATAGCAGGAACTAATATTATGAATAAACCAAAAACCTCGTTTGTGGGGTTAGTATGCTCTATCGAAATTATACCATAAAAAGATATATTAGTTATTAGATTAATCAAATTGACTAAAAACTTAGCTATTATACTAATCAATACTGCGATAATAACAGCATATATTGAGAGCTTTAATATCCTCATTTTGTAATTTTTATGATTAATCTTGAAGTTCTCTCTTAAGAGAGTTAGATTCAATGATACAGATAGAGGTATTCCTTTATTTAACATATTATTAATTTATGATTGCAAATATTCAAATGTGTAGATAATTGCAATATTTTTACCTTAGTTAATGAAAATTATAAAAATTAATTTTTACTTATAGGCTACAACCCTTTACTGATTGGGGTTTCAGGTTTACTTATATTTACAAATGGTTTACAATGTTTATAACTTTTTTTCCAAAATATTTACATTTAGTTTACATTTGTGTATCAGTCATTTACATTGATACAAGCTCTATAACTTATTTTAAAAAAGATACACGGGAAGTATTTTTTAGTCAGATATTTAACGCGGAGTAGCATGTCCCCACCCTTCGCAACAGATAAAAGGACAATAATTAAACATTGTCCTTTTTTTTATCGGGAAGTTTTTCTGGACGAACCAGGAATTTTTACGATTCGAACTTGTAGTGCACGGGTTTTTCTCTATTCGGTATCTTTTTAGAGGCTGCTATTTCTTATTTTTTGCAAGATGGTTTCATAGGGTGTTAAGTAATTTTTCGTTTTTATTGATCCCCTAAACGATGGCGCTTGTTTTCTTCTTTAGGGAAGCAAGTCAACAAATTATTCTATATCCGAATACGATCCTTATTTTACCACAAATTCCGTCGCGGGAAGTTGAATCTCTGTTTTGTGCTTCATAAAAAAAGACTGTTCTTTTGAAACAGTCTTTTTACGATGAAATTTTTCCGCTTATGCTTCTTCTTCAATTTCCTTTTTGTGGGCAGCTACTATTTCTTCCTGTAAATTAGTAGCAACCGCAATGAAGCCATCAAAACTGGATGTAAAACTGGCCCGCCCCTGTGTGAGGGAGCGCAGGCTGTTGGAGAACCCTGCCATTTCTTTCTGAGGAACCTTAGCCGTAAGCTTTTGGTAACCTCCTGCCGAGTCCATACCCATGATCATGGCTCGGCGGGTTTGCAACTCACCCATTACATCACCCATCAGTGCATCGGGCACGGTAATTTCCAACTGGTCCACAGGCTCCATCAGTTTGGGTTGGGCGTCTAAAACTGCATTGCTGAAGGCTCTGGCACCGGCAATTTTAAAGGAAATATCGTTGGAGTCCACCGCATGCATCTTGCCATCAAAAAGCATCACCCGCACGTCGCGCACGTAAGAACCGCTCAGAGGCCCATTTGCCATGCTTTCCATAATGCCTTTCAGTACGGAAGGGATGAAGCGCTGGTCAATAACCCCGCCCACGATGCAATTGTAAAAAACTAATTTTCCTCCCCACTCCAGGTCTATTTCTTCCTTTCCGCGTAGGCTAAAGCCCTCGGGTTCGGCTACACCTTCGTACCAGGGTTCTATTTTAATTCGTACTTCGGCAAACTGCCCCGCGCCTCCGGATTGCTTTTTATGGCGATAGAAGGAGATGGCTGGTTTCTGCACGGTTTCCCGGTACGCAACTTTTACGTCTTCAAACCGAACACTCAAACCGTACTCATTTCTTAAAAGATATTCAAACACGGCGAGGTGCAGATCGCCCTGGCAGCTCAATACCCATTGCTTCAGTTCTTTTGAGAAAGCAAGGTTGAGTGTTGGATCCTGGGAAACAATTTTCTTTACTACCTCGGTCAGTTTATCTTCCGCTGCCTTATTATCTGCAAAAAGTGCTTTTCGAACTTTAGCCTGCGGAAACTCCATCGGCATTATCTTTACTTCAAACCCTTTTTCATGCAGGGTAGTATTGGTTTCTGTATCTTTTAATTTTATCAGGGCGCCAATATCTCCTGCTACTAATTTATCCACTGGGATGCGCTTGGCGCCATTTACAATGGATATATTGTTTATGTTTTCTTCTTTTCCGGTATTGACATCTATAAGAGTTTGGCCATTTGTTAAAGTACCCGTGATAACTTTCACAAAGTTGATTTTGCCAATATTAGGCTCGTAAAGTGTGTTGAAAATGAAGGCAGATGTAGGTTTTGATTGATCATAGGTGAGCTCCTTTCCATTGGCTGTGGTAAAAGCGGGTTTATCTACCGCAGAGGGTGCTACATTGTCAATAAAGCCCATCAGGCGGCCGCTTCCCATATTTTTGGCGGCCGACAAACAAAAGACGGGGTAAAACGTACTTAATGCCATACCGGTTTTAATTCCGTCGCGCATTTCGTCTTCGTTCAAAGAACCTTTTTCAAAAAAAGCTTCCATCAGGGATTCTTCACTCTCGGCGGCTTTTTCTACTAATTCGTTGTGCAGTTGGTTGGCTTTTTCCTGCTCGGCCTCGGGGATGGGCAGTTTATCGGGTTTGCCACCTTCGTCTTTAAACACATACATCTTCAATTTTAACACGTCAATAATTGCAATATGGCCGTTATGGATAACGGGGTATTGTATTTGCACAACATTATTGCCGTAATGCTCTTTTAAGGATGCAATGGTTTTATCAAAATCGGCATAGGAATGGTCTATCTGGTTGATAGCGAAGATTAGAGGTTTTCTGAATTTGTTAATATAGTTCCAGATGACTTCTGTGCCGGGTTCAACGCCGTGCTGTGCGTTTATCACCATCACAATGGTATCGGCGGCTTTTACCCCTTGAACAATTTCGCCAATAAAATCGTCTAATCCGGGAGTGTCGAGCATGTTGATTTTGTAATTCCGCCACTCTGTGTGTACTAAAGTGGTAAACACGCTCATCTGCCTTTCTTTCTCTATCTTGTGAAAATCAGACACCGTATTGCTCTCCATCACCGAGCCTCTGCGGTTAATTAATCCTGCTTCAAATATCATACTTTCGGTAAGGGTGGTCTTACCGGCACCGTGGGCGCCAACAAAAGCAACGTTTTTAATGTGTTTTTGATCAAATGTTTGCATATAACAAGAATTTAAATTATAAACAGCCTTAAAAATAGCGACTTATTTACTAATATACTTGTAATAATTGCAGGGAAACTTAAAAAATGACAAAAAACATGTTTTAATGTGGCTATTATGGGTTTAGGATTTGTCTTCGCCATCAAAACCGTACAATTCCTCATCGGGGTGTGCCGACAAAATACTACCAAAAAGATCTTTGAACTCCACTTTTGTTTCGAAAATTTTTTTACTGATGAGCGAGTAAGCAGCAAGGCCGTGCAGAACGAACTCCATTAATAATCCCGATTGAAACTCATCGGCACCAGGGTAGTATTTTTTGATCAGCGGATACAGCCCATCCACTGTATATAGCTGCCTGATCTTGTCGGCATCTTTGGTATTGAAACTGATATTCAATTGATTGCCATTATCAAACCATTTTATAATGGGACGATAGGGGTTTTCTTCTGCTTTTTGTGTAGTGGAGGATTTTGCGGTAGTACTTCGTTTTTTTAAACTGTCTGGATTAGGAAAATAATTTACAAACTGGGTACGAATGGCTTTGTCAATCAGGTTCATGGCCACTTGAAAAGGGCCTTCCTGTTCGCCTTCATACACTAATTCTATCTTTCCGGTAATTGAAGGAATCAGCCCTACCATATCGGCTATCCATACCTGCGTACGGGTTTCGCCATTGATCAGGCTGCGTCGTTCGGCGGTGCTTACTAAGTTTTCAAGGGCAGAAATAGTAAGGCGGGCGCTCACTCCGCTTTTTTTGTCAACTAATTCGCTGGATCTTGCTTCAAAAGCGATTTGCTCAATCAGTCGTTTTGCAAGATCGCTTACTTCAATTTTTTTGGCCTGATCGGGATGTACATGAGCCTCTTGCTGGGTGATTTCCAATGCATGCTCTATTGATTTGGGATAGTGGGTCAATATTTGACTTTCTATCCGGTCTTTCAATGGAGTAACTATCGAACCCCGGTTGGTATAATCCTCAGGATTGGCTGTAAAAACAAAGAGTATGTCTAAAGGTAGTCGCAATTTAAAACCGCGGATCTGAACATCTCCTTCTTCTAAGATATTAAAAAGTGACACCTGGATTCTTGCTTGTAAATCGGGTAACTCATTGATTACAAATATGCTGCGATTGCTCCGGGGAATGATGCCGTAGTGCAACACCCGTTCATCGGCAAAACTTAATCTTAGGTTAGCCGCTTTTATGGGGTCAATATCGCCAATAAGATCAGCTACGCTTACATCGGGTGTAGCCAATTTTTCTCCATAACGTTGGCTTCTGTGCAGCCACTCGATGGGGGTATCATCGCCCATTTGCTCAAGAAGCTCCCTGGCAAATTTAGAGACCGGTAGCAACGGATCGTCGTTAATTTCACTGCCGGCCACTATGGGAACGTACTCGTCCAATAACTCGGTCATCAAGCGTGCCATTCGGGTTTTTGCCTGACCCCTGAGACCCAGTAATAATATATTGTGTTTGCTGAGTAGTGCTCGTTCGGTATCGGGTATTACAGAGTCTTCATAGCCGATAATACCGGGGAATGTGGCTTCTCCGGTTTGTAATTTCTTAATAAGGTTTTGTCGTATTTCTTCTTTAATAGACCGGGGTTGATAGCCCGATTCTTTTAGTGCTCCTAAAGTTTTTATCATTCTTTTTCCTTTGTTAAATATCTGTCATTTCGTTTCGAACGCTATGGTATTAATACACTCCTTTCGACTTGCCACTTTCAAAGTCTTTGAAAATAAAGGTGCCCAGTTTATCCAAATTGGCAAAATAGGCCTTCCCCTGATTCATTTCGGTAAATTCGGTAACAAACCTTTGTAGATAGGGGTCGGTAGCGATCATGAAGGTAGTGATGGGGATTTTCAGTTTTTTGCATTGTACCGCCAGATTAAGACAGCGGTTCACAACTTTTCTGTCTAAACCAAAGGCATTTTTATAATATCGCTTTCCTATTTTCAGGCAGGTGGGCTTTCCGTCTGTAATCATGAAGATTTGTTTGTTGGCATTTTTTCTTCGTCTTAAAATATCCATTGCCAATTCTAAACCGGCCACTGTATTGGTATGGTAGGGCCCCACTTGTAAATAGGGAAGGTCTTTTACTTCCACCGTCCATGCGTCGTTGCCAAAGACCACAATATCTAAAGTATCTTTTGGGTACCGTGTGGTGATCAGTTCGCTAAGTGCCATAGCTACCTTTTTGGCGGGGGTGATTCGGTCTTCGCCATACAAGATCATTGAATGTGAAATATCAATCATGAGCACCGTAGAAGTTTGGGTTTTGAAATCTGTTTCGCGAATGCTAAGATCTTCTTCTCGCATTTGAAAACTTTCTATTCCGTGGTTGATCTGTGCGTTACGAATCGAATCGGTAAAATCAATTTGTTCAATCATATCGCCAAACACATAGGGCCGGGTTTCCGGATTGGTTTCATCACCCTGGCCGGGTTTAAAAGTACGATGCTCACCTTTACCGGTTTTTTTTAGCTTCCCAAAAATTTCTTCTAAACTTTTTTTTCTAATACCTTGTTCGGTTTTGGGTGTGATGCGAAACTCTCCGCCTTCGTTGTTTTCTTTAATATATCCTTTTTCTTTCAGGTCCTCGTAAAAGTCGCCGATACCGTAATCGGGGGTAGTGAGTTCATATTTTTTATCCAACTCGTTCATCCACTGCATGGCTTCGCTACCATCGCCGTTTGTATAAGTTAGCAATTGTAAAAAAAGATCCAATAGTTGCTCAAAAGGATGTTTGCCTCCTTCTTTTATCTCGTATTTCGAAAAATGAATACCGCGCATAAAATATAAATATAACGATTTAGGAGAAAGGATGTAGCATCAATTTACTTATTTAAGGTGCTTTTTATGATTCAAAGCATAACAAATTGAAAATGATTTTTTTGTATTGTCAATTAATAATTACATTTGTTATCAGCAAACAATCATTTCATTTTACTCTAAACGATCTCAGTTATGGAAAATCAAGTTTCAAGAAAAGACTTTTTACGGCAGTGTTTTACAGCAGCTGGCGTATTAATTGGTGGTTCTGCATTAATCAGCAGTTGTAATTCCGGAAATGAGGCCAAGCCCGCCGAAGGTGCCGAGCCTCCAAAATCAATGGTAGATCAACCGGCTGCTGCAGCAGATTGTAATGACTTAAGCGCTGTAGCTCCAGAAGAAATTAAAAAAAGAGAAGCCGTTCAATACGTGAAGGTTTCTGCTGATCCTGCCAAGCATTGCAAAGACTGCCAGTTGTTTATTCAGCCTCAGGCGGGTGAGAGCTGTGGTGGTTGCACCCTGTTTAAAGGACCGGTTGAGCTGGAAGGCTCTTGTATTTCTTTTGCACCCAAAGCATCAGCATAAGTATTTTTTAGAGATAGAATTTAAAACCAGTCTGATAGCGTATAATTGGACTGGTTTTTTTATTGTTTTTCAATGCTTTTTATTTTGTTGTTGCGTTTCCGCACCGGTGCACGTCTTTATATGAAATAGCAAAAAATAGCAATGATGAAAAAGATCGTATTTTTTGGTTTTTTCCTAATTCTTTGCGGTTTCGGTTGTCAAAAAACGAATGGGTTTAAGAGTGAGTTTGATAAAAGCTACCGAGCCTGGCTGTCGTTCAGGAAAAGCTGCAACAACACCTACCAATATACACGTATTACAAGTTCGTGGACGGGTTTTAAAACCTCTACAACCCTTTTTGTGGAAAATGGCGTTG
>JBDHYK010000179.1:0-6950 GCA_039811305.1 Niabella sp. | reverse complement strand
AACGAACTTTTAGAAAAAACCATTCAATGTTTTTCTAAATTAGATCCGTTTTTTGCCGCCTGCCTAAAAAAGATGGAGACTTTAAAGCGTTTAGACATCGAGAGCCGGAAAGGTAAAGCACCGGGTGGGTACAACTGCCCCCTGGCAGAAACCGGCGCGCCCTTTATCTTCATGAACGCAGCAGGTACACAAAATGATGTTACCACTATGGTACACGAAGGAGGACATGCGATACATTCGTTTCTGACCCATCATCTGCCATTAACCGGTTTTAAAGAATATCCCATGGAAATAGCCGAAGTAGCCAGTATGAGCATGGAGCTATTTAGCATGGAAAATTGGGAAGTCTTTTATCCAAATCCTGAAGAACGAAACCGAGCGAAAAGGCAACAGTTAGAGCGGGTGATCACACTGTTTCCCTGGATCGCCACCATTGATAAATTTCAACATTGGCTGTACGAAAACCCCAACCATACCCGTGAGGAGCGAACTACCCGGTGGAGGCAAATTCTGGATGAATTTACACCGCCGGTACTTGACAGCTCGGGGCTTGATGCGTATCGTAACCACAGCTGGCAACGCCAGTTACACCTTTTTGAGGTGCCATTTTATTATATTGAGTATGGCATAGCACAATTAGGTGCAATTGGTCTTTGGCAACAATTTCTGCAAGACAAACAAAGCGCTCTGGATCGTTATATTGCCGCACTAAGCTTAGGGGGAACCCGTTCTCTTCCTCAACTTTTTGAAACCGCCGGATTGCAGTTCGACCTATCTCCCAATCATATTAAAGAATTAATGCGCTTTGTTCAGCACTATATGAACGAACAAAAGAACCATCTGCCCTAAGAACTTCAGGGGCATCTAAGCTTTTCGGTTCCAGGTTTCATAAACAAACCGAAACGCGTGGTTGTCGTCTTTTTCGTGTACCAAACTGGCTACCAGCTCCCATTCGTTGGTAGAAAAAACAGGGAAAAACACATTGGCCTGGGAAAATTTGGCCTGCACCCTTGTTAATTCCAGCCGGTGGGCAAACCGAAGTCCTAAATGATAAATCTGACCGCCGCCAATAATAAATACCTGCTCATCCATTGCGCAGGCTTTTTCTACGGCTTCTTCTATTGAATGGACCACCCGGGTTCGGCCTCTACTGTAATTTTCATCTCTTGTAACTACAAAAGCAGTCCGTTCGGCCAATAGGTCGGGTAGGGTTTCAACAGATTTTCGCCCCATTATTACCGGATGGTTTCGGGTGATGTTTTTAAACCGCGCATAATCATCGGGCAGGCTCCAAAGCATTTTATCATCTTGTGCTAACTCGTTGTTTGCCCCAATAGCTGCTATTATTGTAATCATACTACTATTTTGTAATGATGTTGAGAAATCCGGATAACCAGGATCCGGTAAGCACACTATTCAATACCCTTTTTAAAAAGAAAGGTTCGCTAAAAAAATATTTTTTATTGTTAATTATTTTAGTATTTTGCACTAAAATAATTAGCGATGTCAATAGCAAATAAAAATTTGAGGTATTTAAGAAAGCTCCGCGGATGGACGCAAGATGAGTATGCAAAAAAACTGGGAATAAAACGATCTTTGGTAGGAGCCTATGAAGAAGAGCGGGCAGAGCCCCGGATCGAGGTTTTAGAAACGCTCTGCGATATGTTCAAATTGTCGCTGGATGAGATGATACGAAAAGATCTGAGTGAGCAAACCGGTAATTATATGGCTAAGCGTCGGGCTTTAAAACTGTCTTCCACCCCTACAACCATACCCTTTGTGCCGGTAAAAGCTGCCGCCGGCTATTTGGCAGGATATGCGGATGAAGAGTTTATTGACGAACTGAACACCTTCACCCTTCCCATGGTGTCGGGCGGAAATTATCGCGCTTTTGAAATTGTTGGAGATTCCATGTTACCCACACCAAGCGGTTCGATTATTGTGGGCGAAAAAGTGGAGGAATTAGACGCTGTAAAAAACAATGCTGCCTGCATTCTTGTTTCAAGAAATGATGGAATTGTATATAAAAGAGTGCAGAAAAGTAACCGCAACCACAACAAACTCACCTTAGTAAGCGATAATCCTTCGTTTCAACCCTATACCATCAATGCGGATGAAGTGCTGGAAATGTGGCAGGCGCAGTACGTAATTTCAAAAACCAATATTACGCAAACCTGGAACGTAGGGCAACTGGCCCATATTGTAGCCGACTTGCAACAACAGGTTGCCGGAATAAAAAAGAATAGAAACTAAGCCCCTGGTTTTCGTTTTTACCCTAAATCGCCTCGGTGTTTTTGTCTTCCTTTTTTTAATTCGCTGTTTCGCCTCTTCCATTCTAAGCGTTTTTGCACCGATGCCTGGGAGGCTTTTGTTGCAATACGTGCTTTCTTTTTGTAAAGCGCTTTGTTTACCAGTTGATTTATTTTTTTTACCGCTTCTGCTTTGTTTTGCAGTTGGGTGCGGTAGGTTTGAGATTTTACCCACAAATAGCCATCCTGGTTTATACGAGCCTCCAGCTTTTCCTGTATCAGTAACTTTTGCTCTTCGTTAAGGATTGAAGAATGGAACACATGAAAAGAAGCAATTACCGCCGTTTCCACTTTGTTCACGTTTTGCCCGCCTTTGCCACCGCTTCGTGAGGTTTGAAACTCAATTTCTTTTGACAAATCCATATTACAAAGTTCGCAAAAACAGGTTTCACTCTGATTTTAAATTTTGAATTTCCCAAATTCCGTTCTACATTTATTGCATGAGAGTGGTGATTCAACGGGTTAGCCAGGCAAGTATAACCATCCAGGGCAAAAAAACAGCTTCTATAGAACTGGGGTTGTTGGTGTTGCTGGGCATAGAAAACGCTGATACCGAAGAGGATATCCGATGGCTCAGTCAAAAAATAGTTCAATTGAGAATTTTTAACGACAGTAACAGCGTCATGAACCTCTCAGTACAAGATGTAGGCGGCAACATTCTATTAGTAAGCCAGTTTACCCTGCAGGCTTCAACGAAAAAAGGCAACCGCCCGTCTTACCTAAAAGCCAGCAAACCGGATGTGGCCATACCTTTGTATAAAAAGATGATTGCCCAGTTGGAGGCCGACTTGAACAAACCCATTGCCACAGGTGAATTTGGTGCGGATATGAAAGTGCAATTGATCAATGATGGGCCTGTAACCATCCTAATAGATTCGAAACTGAAAGAATAATACGCTTGCCGATTATTTAAATAAAAATGACAATACAAGAAGCACAACAAAAAGTACACACATGGATCACCACCGTAGGCGTCAGGTATTTTAGCGAACTAACCAATATGGCCGTTCTTACGGAGGAAGTGGGCGAATTGGCAAGGATTATGGCAAGAAACTATGGGGACCAGTCGTTCAAACCGGGAGAAAAAAGCGACCTGGCCGATGAAATGGCCGATGTGCTATGGGTTTTATTGTGCCTTGCCAACCAAACCGGGGTAGATTTGACCGAAGCCCTTCAAAAAAATTTCGATAAAAAGAATAACCGGGATACCGACCGGCACCAACAGAACAAAAAGCTAAAATAGTCGTCCGCGTAAATGAAAAGGGCAAAAAACATATTGGTACAATCTATTGAAGATGCGTTTGCAAACCGGGTGTTTAAATTAAGCGCTGCATTGGCCTATTATACCATCTTTTCATTGCCAGGCCTGATCATTGTGATGACCTGGGTCAGCGATATTTTCTGGGGGCACCAGGCTGTACAGGGAAGTCTCTACGGGCAAATTGCCAGCTTTGTAGGTGCCGATGCGGCAAATCAAATTCAAAATACCATCAAAAACGCATCTGTGTTTCCTGGTAAAAGTCTTTCTGCAATGATTGGTATCAGTACTTTAATTTTTGGTGCCACCAGTGTTTTTGCCGAAATTCAGGATTCGGTAAATATGATCTGGCGCTTAAAAGCCAAGCCCAAAAAAGGCAAAGGCTGGCTGAAATTAGTACTCGACAGGTTACTCTCCTTTTCAATTGTGGTAACCTTAGGGTTTTTGTTGTTGGTCTCCTTAATGATGAATGGCGTTATGGATGTGCTCATCAGGCAACTAACCAAACTACTGCCCAAAATGCAGTTCTTTCTGGTTTATGGTTCCAATGTAGCGCTCACTTTTTTAATCACAGCTTTTTTATTTGGGCTTATTTTCAAAGTGTTGCCCGATGCAAAAATCAAATGGAAAGCCGTGCGTGCGGGTGCTGTAGCCACAACGATCCTTTTTATGCTGGGCCGTTTTTTGATTGGCTATTATTTAGGCCATACCAGGATGACCTCGGCCTATGGGGCAGCCGGCTCTATCATTATTATTCTATTATGGGTATATTATTCTTCTGTCATTTTATACTTTGGAGCCGCATTTACCCGAGTTTTTGCCATCCACCATAATATGCATATCTATCCCAGCCGGTATGCGGTATGGGTAGAACAGGTAGAAGTGGACAACCAGCACTCCATCCAGAGCTTTCAAAACGACCCCGTCGTTACTACTGCATTGGAACAGCGGCAAAATGAACCAGTAACTCACAAAACATAAGCAGTACCCTCCTGCCCAGGATGTGGAAAATACAGAAAACTGCATCTTATATACAGCAGCAGACAGTAACCCTAATAGTAATAGTGAGCACAACAGATACTACCAGACGTGGCAACCGATAAATACAGCCATATTACCGATTCCGAGCTTTTGCAACACTATTTGCAAACGGACGACAACGATTGGTTAGGCGCTCTGCTGGAACGGTACACACTTTTGCTTTTTGGTGTTTGTATGAAGTATTTAGGAAATGAGGCAGACGCCCGTGATGCCGTACAGCAGATATTTTTAAAAATCATCCAGGAGCTACGTAAGTATCCGGTGGATTATTTTAAATCCTGGGTGTATAAGATTGCAAAAAATTACTGTCTGACCCAATTGCGCGATAAAAAGAACAAAAAAACAGAGGAGCTTCCCGAACATCATGTTACAACTGCGTGGCAAACAACCCATTACGACGGGGAAGCTGGTACAGAACTTCCTGTAGAAATTTTGAAAACAGCCTTAACAGAACTGAATGAAGAACAAAGACAGTGCGTAACTTTGTTTTATCTTGAAAAAAAGAGTTACCAGCAAATAGCAGCGTCAACCAACTATAGTTTCATGCAGGTGAAAAGCTATATACAAAACGGAAAAAGAAACCTGAAACAAATTATCGAAAAAAAGATGAGTCATTATTAATTCAACAAGATGTCTGAAAATATTAAAGACATATTATCCGATGCAGAAGGCTCCATCAGCCAGGAAACCCTGTTGAAATATCTAAATGGGGAGCTGAGCCCTGAACAGCAACACCAGGTGGAAAAACAACTGTTAGACAATAGTTTTGAAAACGACGCAATGGAAGGGCTGCAAACCCTGGAACAAAAAGAAGGCCTTCAGCTTTTAGTAGCCTCCTTAAATAGAGACTTACGTAAGAAATTAGCAAAAAAGAAGCAAAGCAGAGAGCAAAAAAGATTAAAACCTCAATGGCTGGTGTATTTTTCTATTTTAATCCTTCTTATCATTTTGGTATTGGTGTATTTATACCTCCACATACATTCAAAATAAAACTTATCGCTTATTTTTAAAATCGCCTCTTTTCCAGGCCTGAATAAACTCACTCCACGCAGCGGGGTTAAAAATGTTCATAGGGGGCACCTGCCCCTGGTATTTTGCTTTTTCATATACCCGGTTCAGTTGCATGCTGGTAGCCTCTTTGCCATCCCCAGGTGTAGTGCGCAGTAAAATCCTCCGAACTTCTTCTGTGTTATTTTTTCTGATTATTTCCATCTCATCATCTGCCACTTTTGTATTTACAAAATCTCGGGCAAACTGCTCTTTCGTGGGTCGAGGTTTGATGATGACAGCGGGCAAATACGCCGTATCTTTTACCATCAGGGGTAAAATGCTGTATTGCGTACCTTCCAGATTGCGAGGAATGGTTTTAGTCAGCGTTTTATAACTCACGTGCGAAAACTCAATTACGTCTCCTTTTAGTGCTGCTATTGAAAAAACGCCATCTCGGTTAGAAACCGTACCCCGGTTACTACCCCTGATGGTAACGCTCACAGCCGGGATGCCTTCGAGGCTGTCTGCCGTCATTACAATACCAAAAAGCTGAATCACCGAGTCGCGGGCTTTTTCAAACTGAGCGTTTGCAAGGGTCGGAAAACCAATAAAAAGGATGATAATATAGATGCCTATCTTTTTCACAGCGCCAAAATTAGGTACTCAATTGTAAATAAGACAACAAAATGGTGCAGATAGTGTTTAACTTTGTAACTTATTTTCGATTTTAACATAAGCTTTAAACTAATGACAAAAGAAGAAGTACTCAAGGCGCTATCTACCGTTCAGGAACCCGATTTGGGCAAAGACCTGGTGACTCTAAACATGATTAAGGATCTTACCATTGAAAAATACTATGTTTCTTTCAATATCCAACTTACAACCCCTGCCTGCCCGTTAAAGGATAAAATGAAAAACGACTGCATCCAAGCCATAAAAACGATGGTAAACAAAGATGCTGTTGTGAAAGTTGGCTTTTTAAGCAATACCTCTACTACAAGAGTGGCTGAGGAATCCATCCTGCCCGGAGTAAAAAACATTATTTCGGTGGTGAGTGGCAAGGGTGGCGTGGGTAAAAGCACAGTAGCCGCCAATCTTGCCTTAGCTTTAGCGCAAAGCGGTGCAAAAGTTGGGCTAATGGATGCAGACGTATATGGCCCCAGTGTTCCTATTATGTTTGGGGTACGGGGTGAAAGGCCCCTGATGCGAGACGTAAACGGAAAGCCCTTGATTGTACCGTTAGACCGGTTTGGAATAAAACTGCTAAGTATTGGCCTATTGGTGGATGAAAGTAAGGCTGTGGTGTGGCGTGGTCCCATGGCCAGCAGTGCTATTAAGCAGTTTATCAGCGA
>JBDHYK010000178.1:0-6951 GCA_039811305.1 Niabella sp. | reverse complement strand
GCGAGTGTGAGTAACAATAATAGTTTTCGTTTTGTCATACTATTTATTTCAGGAGCACTTTAATTTTTGAGTGGTAACACCGGATTGTATTTTAAGCAATGGGGTGGTAAATGAATTATTGGTCTTGTTCATGAGCCTGCATGGCTTTTATGGTTTCCTCCATTAAGTAATCCAGTTCCCAGCCCAACAGGTGAGCTCCATTTGCAATTACCTCGCGCGAGCAACCTGCGGCAAATTTTTTGTCCTTAAACTTTTTCTTTAAGGAAGACACAGTAAGGTCTAAGCTGCTTTTACTTGGGCGCATCAACACCGCAGCGCCAATAAGTCCTGTTAGTTCATCTGTGGCGTACAGCACCCGTTCCATTTCATGTTCTGGAGCTACTTCGTTTTGGGAGAAACCATAAGCATGAGAAACGATTGCGCGTATCATTTCGGGGTGAACGCCCGCAGTTTGCAACAGTTCCTGCGCTTTCATGCAGTGTTCTTTTGGAAACATTTCAAAGTCAAGATCGTGCAACAAACCCACGGTGCTCCAGAATTGTTCTTCTGCTGCATAGCCCAGTTTGTTGGCAAAATACTTCATTGCAGCCTCTACAGCTTTAGCATGTTGATGGTGAAAAGGTTCTTTATTATATTGAAGCAGCAGTTCCCATGCTTTTTCTCTTGAAATATGGGGAAGCAGACGATTGGAATTGTCTGCTGGCAAAGATTCGAATAGGGGCATAGCTTTATTGTTATGATACAAATATCCTACTTTAAACGGAGGTTTTGCAAATGTGGTTCCGATTGTGTTCTCTGAGGTGGTTTTCTCCCAAAACTTCATTGACACACTTCAGACTACTTACAAATATTTCTCTGTCCGGCTTTCTTTTACTTTTTTAATGTCCATCGGCTTGCCGGCAAATACTAAATTTCCGCCTTCATCCCCTGCTTCGGGGCCCAAATCTATTAGCCAGTCGGCGCTTTTTATTACGTCAATATTATGTTCAATTACCAGTATAGAATGACCCTGCTCTATCAAAGCATTAAAGGAAGCCAGTAGTTTTTTGATATCGTGAAAATGGAGCCCCGTGGTAGGCTCGTCAAAAATGAACAGAACCTTATGTGTACTTCTTCCTTTCCCCAGAAAAGAAGCCAGCTTTACGCGTTGCGCCTCGCCACCGGAAAGGGTATCGGAAGACTGGCCAAGTTTGATGTATCCCAAACCCACGTCGGATAGAGGTTGTAAGGCTTCGCTTGTTTTTCCGGGTTGGGAAGCAAAAAAGTCAATGGCTTCGTCCACGCTCATTTCCAACACGTCGTAAATGCTCTTATCTTTAATTTTTACGTCCAACACTTCTTCTTTAAAGCGTTTGCCTCCACAGCTTTCGCAGATCAAATGCACATCTGCCAGAAACTGCATTTCAACAACCTGTTCTCCCTCTCCCTTGCAAGTGTCGCAGCGTCCTCCGTCTACATTAAAAGAAAAATGTTTGGGCTGAAAACCACGCATTTTGCTAAGCGGTTGTTTGGCAAACAAATCCCTAATTTCGTCGTAGGCTTTGATATAGGTAACGGGGTTGCTGCGCGAAGATTTGCCAATGGGGTTTTGATCCACCATTTCTATTTGGTGGATGGTGTCAATATCGCCGGTTACGGCTTTGTGCCATCCGGGCTTATCGCTTCCGTATTCGCCTTTTATTTGTTGCAGGGCGGGGTATAGGATTTGTTTTACCAACGTGGTTTTGCCGCTGCCGCTTACGCCGCTTACAACGCAGAGCACGTTTAGCGGAAATTCCACAGTAATATTTTTTAAATTATTTTGGCGAGCCCCCTCCACCCGAATGGATCGTGTCCATTTACGAAGGGTGGCCGGAGGATCAATATGTAAGGCTCCGCTTAAATATTTTCCGGTAAGGCTTTTTGGGTTCGATATCAGTTCTTCGTAGTTTCCGGCAGCAACTACTTCGCCTCCCTGATGCGAGGCTAAGGGCCCCATATCAATAATATAATCGGCTTGTCGCATCATCATTTCATCGTGCTCCACCACAACAACCGTATTATCCAGGTCTCGCAATTCCTTCAAAACTTTTATCAAATTTGCTGTGTCGCGAGAGTGAAGTCCGATGGAAGGCTCGTCCAAAATATATAGAGAATTTGTAAGATTGCTCCCCAGGCTTCGGGTGAGTTGAATTCGCTGGCTCTCGCCACCACTCAGGGTATTGGCCACGCGGCTCATGGTTAAATAGCCTAAGCCCACCTTCAACAGAGTATCGAGGCGGGTGTTTATTTCTATTAAAACACGCCGGGCAATTTTTTCCTGGTTTTCGGTGAGTTTCAGGTTTTTGAACCAGGTTATCAGGTCTTTGGTGGGCATTTCACAAAGCTCCCCAATATTCTTGCCGCCCACCTGTACATAAAGTGCTTCTTTACGCAGCCGGTATCCATTGCAATCGGGGCAGGTGGTACGACCACGGTAGCGGCTCAGTAACACGCGGTATTGAACTTTGTATAAATTTTGTTCCACTTCTTTAAAAAACTCATTGATCCCCATCTTGCCCTTCCATAACAGGTTGTATTGTTCTTTGCTGAGTTCTGCAATGGGTTTGTGTATGGGAAAATTTTGCCCCGAGGTTTTGATAAACCCGTCCTTCCATCTGCCCAATTTCTCCCCTTTCCAGGGAGCTACGGCGCCGTCATAAACGCTTAGCATTTTATCGGGGATTACGAGGTCGGGATCAATCCCCAAAACCATACTAAACCCTTCGCAGGTGGGGCAGGCTCCCAGCGGATTATTAAAGGAAAACAAATTGGGTTGTGGTTCCTCAAACCTCATGCCGTCCAACTCAAAACGGTTATTAAAAAGTAGAAGTTTTCGTTGATTATTCTTGTCAATACTTTCCACAATTACATCACCTTCGCCTTCATAAAATGCCGTGTCTATCGAATCGCCTAAACGGTGCAGATCCTCTTCATCGAAACGTTTTGATACAATGCGGTCAATTAAAACATATATTTCGTAGGCTCCTTTTTTGGTAGCGGTATGTAATTCCTGGTGTAATTCTTTTTCGGGTAGCTCCAAAAGGTCTTCTATATGTTTGATAGCCATTCCGTTATCGTTGTTGGTATCATCAATGGCGATGCGGCTGAAACCCTTTTGCATCAAAATATTCAGGTCTTCGCGAATATTTCGGTTTTTATGCTGCACAAATTTTACCAGAATAAATATTTTTTCACCCTTCGGCAATTGGGTAATCGCGTCAATCACATCCTGCACATCATCTTTTTTAACTTCCCGACCCGATAGGGGCGAAATTGTAATACCCACCCGGCCATATAAAAGCCGCATATAATCGTATATTTCAGTTAGGGTGCCTACGGTACTCCTGGGTGTACGGCTGATAACTTTTTGCTCTATGGCAATGGCAGGGCAGAGGCCTTTGATGTAATCCACATCGGGTTTATGCATTCTGTCTAAAAATTGCCGGGCATAGGCGCTCAAACTTTCAGCATACCTGCGCTGCCCTTCGGCATACAGGGTATCAATGGTTAAAGATGACTTTCCCGAGCCCGATACTCCTGTAACCACAATGAATTGATTCCTTGGAAAACCAACTGTTACGTTTTTAAGATTGTGTACCCGGGCACCTTTTATGAATATTTCATCCTTTTTTACACCCACACTTTTTAAATCTGTCATAAACAAAATTGAACAATAAGCTAACAAATTTAGCTTTTATTAGTTTTGTAAAAAATTGTTTTGGTGTAGTTTTTTTGTTGTTTTATGATAAAAGTCATATTTCGGAACTTTTTTGTAATTAATTGAATTATAATGAAATAGAAGAAAAAGAACTGATTTTAACATTTCTTTGAAGGTTTTATGACAGTTTTTTGAGACATCTTTACCGTTGTTTAGGGCGAAAGCTACTATTTTCGCAATCAGTAATCAGAAAGGGGTTACTCCATCAAAAAGCTTTGCTTTAATATATCATTGAAATCTTAACCTCGCACCGGGGAATCTGGTGGAAATAAAAACTGACGGAAGATGACAACATATTTAAAGAAGACTGACAACGAACTTATAGATCTATTTTCAGAAGGGCACGACACTGCACTGGACTCTTTAGTGCATCGGTATCGTGATAAACTGCTGAGCAGTATATTGTTTCTGGTAAAAGATGAGTTTCACGCAGAAGACATTTGTCAGGATGTATTTATTAAGATTATAGAAACACTGAAAAGTGGAAAATATAAAGAAGAGGGAAAATTCTTCCCCTGGGCAATGAAGATCGCCCACAACCTTACCGTTGATTATTTTAGAAAACTAAAAAGGCTTCCGTTTGCAAAAAGCAGTGCAGATAAAACAGTGCTGGAAACCATCAACTGTAATGAACAAAACGCCGAAGACAAAATAATTTCCGTTCAAAATTTGGATAAAGCCAAGGTGCTGTTGGAGCAATTGCCCGAAGAGCAACGCGAAGTAATTATTTTAAGGCATTTTGCCAATCTTAGTTTCAAAGAAATAGCAGACATTACCGGTTGCAGCATCAATACAGCTTTAGGACGGATGAGGTATGGCCTTATCAACCTTAGAAAAATGATGACTGGTAAATAACCCATAAACGTATCGTCATCTTGTATCTCTGATAGGAAAAGAGAAGTTCGAAATTTTTCTCGAATTTACTTGCCGAACCAACCAGTTGATACAGGATGACACCAAATTAAGCCGTTCTTTTGAACGGTTTTTTTGTGCCTTTTTGCTTTTTTAAGCCACAACTGCATCAAAAATTGCAATTTTTTAGCTACTTTGTATGGCAAATATTTTAAGTATATGAATAGTTACGAAGAATTACTACTACAAAATAAAACCTGGGCAGCCAAAAAGCTGAATTTGGACCCAGAGTATTTCAACCGTTTGAAAGATGTGCAAAACCCCGAGTTTTTTTGGATCGGTTGCAGCGATAGCCGGGTACCCGCCAATGAAATAACCGGCACTCAACCCGGAGAAATTTTTGTACACCGCAACATTGCCAACGTGGTAATACACACCGATATCAATATGTTTACGGTATTGGATTTCGCAGTTACCCATCTTCAGGTTCGGCATATTATTGTGTGCGGGCACTATGGCTGCGGTGGAATAAAGGCAGCGATGAGCAATCATAGTTATAGGCAAACCTTAAATATGTGGTTGCGAACCATTAAAGACGTGTATCGCGATCATAGGGAAGAATTAGATGCAATTGCAGATGAAACCCGGCGGGCAGATAGGCTCACCGAACTCAATGTAATTGATAATGTGCAGAAATTAGCAAAAACCTCCACCATACAACGCGCCTGGCGCGAACGGCAAACCCCCCATTTGCACGGTTGGGTATATGGGCTGCACGATGGACTGATAAAGGTGGTACACGAAGTGTCGGCAGATATCAACAATATTGACCCCTTATATCAATACGATAATCTGAAATAATTCTTTCAATCCAAAGAGAATCCGTGGGCAAAATGGAATCGGATCAGTAAACGATGCCTTCCCACAGAAAAGTAGGGCTAAAAAAGCAGAATTAGATCATTCAAAAGGTGTAATTTTTTTTTTATTCTCAAAATAATAATTAATCAGCTTATTTTCTTAACTTTGCGGCGGTAATTGAGAGAGGGAACGGTGGACGTTCCCTTCTTTTTTATAGTTATATGGACAAAGAGTCAGTTATACATACAGTAACTACCGCAATTTCTGCAATCCTGGCCGATCAGCCGGAGCATTTTTTAGTAGAAGTAAAAATAAAACCCACCAATAATATTAAGGTGTATATTGATGGGGATGGGGGAGTAGGCATTGACGATCTGGTAAAGTACAACCGCAGTCTTTACAAAGTGCTGGAAGACAAGGCATTATTTCCAGAAGGTGATTATTCCCTCGAAGTGTCATCGGCGGGTTTAGACGAACCTTTAAAAATGCAGCGGCAATATCAGAAAAACATTGGCAGAGATGTAGAGGTAACCTTGCTGGAGGGTAGTAAAATTGAAGGCCAGCTCCTTCAGGTAAGCGACAACGAAATCAGTGTGGAAGAAAAGAAAGGAAAGGGTAAAAAAATGGAAACAATAAACCACACCTTTTCATTTTCGGGTATAAAGGCTACCCACGTTCTTATAAAATTTTAAAAAAGGCAGTATCCAGTAAATGCGTTCTGATCAGTTTATATGCAATTTGAACAGACACGTAGTACCCAAAGATGCTACCAGTAAAGACTAAAAATAAAAATCAATTTTTAAAAAGAAGCGCTTTACCCACATTCGTAAAGCAATTTCTTGTAATCGTACATCACTATGGCAAGTATCAATTTAATTGAAGCTTTTCAGGACTTTAAAGATGCTGAAAATATTGACCGCCCCACGCTGATGAAAGTAGTGGAAGATGTGTTTAAAACCCTGCTACGCAAAAAATATGGCAGTGATGATAATTTTGATGTGATCGTTAACGCCGAAAAAGGAGACCTGGAAATTATCAGGCACCGAACCATTGTAGAAGATGATGAGGTGGAAGATCCCCTGGTACAGGTAGCTTATTCCGAGGCTATTAAAGCAGAGCCAGACTACGAGGTAGGCGAAGATTTTTTTGAAGAAATTGACCTCATTGACTTTGGCCGCAGAGCTATTTTAGCCGCAAAACAAACCCTGGCCAGTCGTATCAGCGATTTAAAAAAGAACAATCTGGCCAAAAAATATGAGGATCGCATTGGAGAAATTATTAGTGCCGAAGTGTATCAGGTATGGAAAAAAGAAATTTTGCTGTTAGACGAAGACGGCAACGAACTGATCCTTCCTAAAAGCGAACAAATACCTCAGGATTTTTTTAAAAAAGGTGAAAATATAAGAGCCGTGGTAACCCGGGTAGATTTGAAAAATAACAACCCGGTGATTATCCTGTCCAGAACCTCGCCCGATTTTCTGGCCAAGTTGCTAGAAATAGAA
>JBDHYK010000177.1:0-6969 GCA_039811305.1 Niabella sp. | reverse complement strand
AAACTCATTGTACCCTGAAAAATGGGGTGCAATTTTTCAAATACAATTTTATCCTGCCGGCCTGTTCGGGAAATCATACCCCCCAATACCTTTAAATATAACAGGGAAGCTACCGCGCTGCCAATAGCCACCAAAATGATTAACAATGCCCAAATCAGCTTGGACCCGGGCGATACCGCTGCATCGCCCATAGCACCTAATGATTCAATAGTGAACCATTTCCCCACAAAAGCCCCAAAGGGTGGCAGCAGCAAAGACATGAACCCAACGGCTACAATCAGCGTTGTAAAAGGTCCGAATTCGCCCATTTTGTCCATCGTACTGGTCTCTTTTACATGAAAAACCTGCTCCATCACTCCCGCGTTAAGGAACAACATACATTTGGACACACCATGGAAAAAGATCAGCATCAACGCAGCAGTCACAGCTACGGGGGTTCCTACGGCAGCCATCAGGGTCATCAATGCCAGTAATGCGATGGTAGAATAAGCTAATATTTTTTTGAACGTATTTTGCGATAAAGCAGTAATTGCAGCCGTAATAAAAACAAGAGCCGTTAAACAAATAATCACGGTGCCCATAGGCGTTCCCTTGATAACTGGTGAAATCCTCAGCATCAGAAAGGGTGCTATCTTCACCATCGTAGAGGAGTGTAGCAGCGCACTAACGGGTGTTGGAGCCACCATTGCCCCAATCAACCATTTGCTGAAGGGGTATTGAGCCCCTTTTACTAATCCGGCGATGGCTATAAACGCAAAAGGCAGCATCACACCAACGGTTGGCGCCTGCGATAACAACTGGCTAAAAGTAGGCACAAGATAGCCAGGGGTAAATAGGGTGTAGGCAATAGCCCCCAGCAGCGCCAAACCTCCTATCTGGTTCATCCACAGCGCTGTAAGTGCATTCTTTTTTGAAACCGTATCGAGACGGAACCGGATAAGCAAATAGGAAGCAATCGTGGTAAGCTCGAAAAATAAATAGAAGTACTCCAGGTTGTCGGCTGCGCTTAACAGATTCATAGCCGCCATAAACCAGAAAATACTGGAAAGAAAATACTTTTTCCGGAACGTACTGCAATTTTCATCCTCAATATACTTCAACGAGTAAATAGCAATCACACCACTTACCAAGTTTACCAGAATGAACATAAAAAGGCTCAGCTTATCCACATAAAACTGAGTATGAGCAATATGCTGCATATTCAAAGCGAGATAGGCCAAAACACCCGCCTGAATGGCTGCCAGCCCCCATACCAACACAGTTTTTTGTCTAAAACCCTCGTATAAAACGTAGGCCAGAAGCAGAAAATCTGCCACAAGCACCAAAGTGTCCACAAACGAAGGCACAGAAAATTGAATTACCTGATCTCCAGCGTAGTAGTATAGATACAAAGAAATGCCTGTTAATACAAGAGTAGCTGAAATAGTAACAACTTTGGCCGCCTGCTTTGGCAATACCAATAGCAGCGCACTAACAGCAACCGGCAATAAAAACAGACTAACAATAAATGACACCATATCGTTAGTTATTAAGTGACTAAAACAATCAAAGAACAAAGATACTTTGTTACATCTCCGAATGGAAGCCATTGCGTATGATTTTAATCATAGAAAGAATTGACTTTGTGTACCAAAAAATGGGGCGATGGGAACAGAATCTGCCTGTTTTCCATGTAACACGTTACTTTTCTGGTGTTTTTTATTATCCCCAACCTGTATTGATCCCGGTTCAAAATAGCCCATTTCTCTCCTTTTGGTTTCTACAGAAGATGGATTGAACTCTGGCTTCTCTTCTCTAATTCCTTGATAATCTTTTTATTAAGAACCAAAAACAACCTCCCGGGTGTTTAAAGAATTTGGAATATATTTGAACGGTGAGCATTCAGGAAATAGTTCAGCAGTTTTTAACCGGCATCCGCAATACGGGCTTTTTAGAATACCTGGCCGTATTTGCAGGTATTGGAAGCGTGTGGTATAGCAGAAAAGAAGATATTTTGGTGTATCCTGTGGGGCTCATCAGCACCACAATATATATTTATCTTAGCTTTAAATACCATCTGATTGGCGAAGCCAGCGTTAACTTCTACTATACTGTTATGAGCATTTATGGCTGGATATTATGGGCAAAGAAAGACCAGCAACGACAAAATATTGTAAGCATTCAGTATTCCACAAGAAGAGAATGGAGCCTGCACTTACTTTTTTTTCTTTCTTTTTTTGTTATCATCTTTGCCGCATTAACCTATTTAAAAAAAGGATTTGCAACAGGTGCGATCCCCTGGGCAGATGCCTTAGCCTCCTCCACGGCTTTCACCGGCATGTGGCTAATGGCTAAAAAAAAGGTAGAAAGCTGGTATTGGTGGATTGCAACCAATATTTGCTCAATTCCTTTATATTTCGTGAAAGGATTGGTTTTTACCAGTGTGCTCTACATTGTATTATTAGGAATGGCGTTCTGGGGCTTGTATGAATGGAAGAAAAGAGTAAAAGAAAAACTGAAAATTCATGCTTAAAAAAATAGTCATAATAGGGCCTGAAAGCACGGGTAAGACCACACTTTGTACCGAGCTTGCCAACCATTTCAATGCCCAATGGGTGCCCGAATACGCGCGGGAATACCTTTTAAAAAATGGAACGGATTACGATTTCGAAGATCTACTGACCATTGCCCAGGGGCAACTACGCTCAGAAGATGCTTACACACAACAAGCTTCGGGGCAAAAACTCCTTTTCATTGATACAGATATGTACGTAATGAAGGTTTGGTGCGAGTTTGTCTTTGGCAAATGCCATTCTTTTGTTTTGGACGAGCTTGCTAAGCGAAAATATGACCTATACCTGCTTTGCAATACCGACCTGCCCTGGGTTCGGGATGAACTGCGCGAATACCCTGATTTAGAAACCCGCCAGCATCTGTACGAACTGTATAAAAATATCATGATCCATCAATCTACACCCTGGGCAGATGTACGAGGCAACCATGCAGAACGGTTGGCTATCGCCATCAAAGCCGTAGAAAACCTGTTGGTAAGCTAATCTCATTGTTCTTTTTCAAACACGAGTTTCTGAATATCGGGATCAGGTCTTAAAAAATTTACCTGTTGCATGATTTTTTTACTACGGGCAGCAACATAAGGCGACATCGGCTTTACAGAATACTTAATCGGGTTTGGCAAGGCGGCTGCAATAGCGGCTGCTTCGTATAAAGTGAGTTCTTTGGCGGGCTTTTTAAAATAACTCCTGGCTGCCTGTTCAATTCCAAAAATACCTTCCCCCATTTCTGCTACGTTCAGATATACCTCTAATATTCTTTTCTTACCCCAAAATCTTTCAATCATAAACGTAAAATAGGTTTCCAACCCTTTGCGCAACCAACCCCGATACTGCCATAAAAAAACGTTTTTTGCGGTTTGCTGGCTAATGGTACTGGCACCACGCACTCTGCCTGGTTTTCGTTGGTTATAATCCATTGCCTTCTGAATACTTTTCCAGTCAAACCCGCTATGATCGGGAAATAACTGATCCTCCGAGGCAATAACAGCCAGTTTCGCGTTAGGGGAAATGTCCTTTAAGTGCACATACTGCCGATGCAGTCCGTTCCCCGCTACCAACGAAACAATCTGGGTAACAGTAATTGGAGGATCTACCCATCTTAAAATAAAAATGTAAACCAACTGGCCGACAAACAGGATCAAAACGATCCTTTTTATCCATTTCCATATAGATTGTATTCCTTTTACCATCAGAATATGCAATATAAACAAGGCCGCTTAATATTTGGCCTTATTTTGAGATTATACCAAAATTACCGGCTTTTTTTAAATCTTTATTGTTGAGGGCATCAAAGATTATGCGAACAGTTCTAACTGCGATGGCACAATATTAAAACTTCTGCGATGGTGCTTACTAAGCCCATATTGGGCAATCGCCTGGCGGTGTGCCGCGGTTCCATAGCCTTTATTAGCATCCCAGCCATAATTTGGAAACTCTTTGTGCAGGGTGCGCATGTATTCATCCCGATGGGTTTTTGCCAAAATGCTGGCCGCTGCTACGGCTGCATACTGGCTATCGCCTCTTACAATACATTGATATGCAATTTTCTTAAATGGAATAAAATAATTACCATCCACAAGAATATGCTCAGGAGCCGGTTTCAGACTCCCTAATGCAAGGTGCATGGCTTTTTGGGATGCTTTTAAGATATTCAGCCTATCAATTTCTTCTACGGTTATGCTGGCTACTGCCCAGGCCAAGGCGTTGGCCTGAATGTAATGCCTTAATTGTTCGCGGGCGGCTGGTTTTACCTGTTTACTATCATTTAGGAGGGGGTGGTAAAAGTTTTCCGGCAAGATTACTGCTGCTGCAAACACAGGCCCTGCATAACATCCGCGCCCGGCTTCGTCGCAACCTGCTTCTAAACAGTCTTTTTTATAATAGCTTTTCAACAGGGCAGCTGTTTTTATCTGTTTCATTTGTTCACTAACAATTTAAAACATTGCTCTTCGATCTTAATCACAACATTTTTTTCTGAATCAACCGGGTCGCCATCAATATGCATGGGCGCATTTTCGGGATTGTAGATCTCTATTTCTTTTGTTTGAAAATAAATAACCCCTTTCTGATAATCTAAGTTATTTTGTTTTACCAGGCTATTGGCCCCCATCACCTGCCGGAGCGTATTGATGAGCATGGCAATTTTGGGCTGCTCGATTACAATCACAATATCCAGCAAACCATCGCTGAGGCTTGCTTTGGGAGCAATTGTAAAATGGTTGCCAAATTGGTTGCTGTTGGCCACACTAATAAAAAACGCAGCGGTTTCAAATCGGGTTTCTTTCAGCCTTATTCCAAAAGCATGGGGTCGTGCAATGAAAATATTTTTAAACACCTGCCGAATATAGGTGATCAGACCTCGTTGAGACTGCGCAGCAAAATCGTGGGCAATTTTTGCATCAAAACCCAAACCGCAGAGCATACAGGCAAAACGGTTGTTCACACGGAAACCATCTATTGCAACCGGATGATTCTTAAAAATAACCGCCAGGGCTTTTTGAGGCGATTTGGCAATTCCAGCACCAAAAGCCAATCCGTTTCCGGATCCCGCTGGGATCACACCAAACTGTACCGGCTGGTCTTTCAGGCTTTCAATAACAGGACCTATCGTGCCATCGCCACCAATAATGACAATATCAGTAACGGCTTCTTTTTCAATTTGTTCCAACAAAAAAGAATAGTCGCCATTGGCTACAGAAGAGATCCAACTGTATGAGATTCCCTCCTGTTCTGTTTTTCCTGATATAAAATTTTTAAGGCGCTCCTTGGATTTTGTACCGGAAATTGGATTGATAATATAAATGATACGGCGCTCTTTTCGCATGGACGCAAGGTAAGGATTCTGAAAAGCAAAAACACAGATTCACAAAGGAATTAGAAAGAGGAACTGCAACTATTTGAAAACGATAACGGCTACCCTTTCTGCCAAACCCAAGCCAACTGATTACTTACCATCTTAATAAAGTACTTCCCCAGGTAAAACCACTGCCAAAAACAGCCAAACAAACCAAGTCACCGGTTTGAACTTTACCCGTCTCCCAGGCTTCACATAAGGCGATGGGCACCGAAGCAGCCGTAGTATTCCCGTATTTTTGAATATTATTAAACATCTGATCATCACGCAATCGAAGTTTCTTTTGCAGGTATTGCGATATACGCAAATTAGCCTGATGGGGCACCAACAAGTTAAGATCCGTTGAACTGAAGTGATGGGCATTCAATGCTTCTACAACTACTTCTTCCAATTTTACCACTGCCTTTTTAAAAACCGCCTGCCCGTCCATATAGGGATAGAAATCTTCTTTATCCAATAACTCCTGGTTTACAAACAAGCTTCCATAGGGGTTGGCAGGAACCGATGGTTTCCAGTTTTTATTGTGCACCCCTACATGAAACCCTGGGTTCGGCATACACAAAACCTCAGCGTCCGATCCATCGCTGTGTAAATGCGAGCTTAAAATACCCCTGTTTTCGTCTTGAGTGGGTTGTAATACTACGGCGCCGGCGCCATCGCCAAAAATTACGGATACATGGCGGCTGCGGGTGTTAAAATCCAAAGCGTAAGAGTGAGTTTCTGACCCAATCAGCAGAATGTTTTTGTAAACCCCGGTTTTTATAAATTGATCGGCAATGCTCAACCCATATACAAACCCACTGCACTGATTACGAACATCGAGGGCGCCAATATCTTTTAGCCCCAACATTCTTTGCACCAATACGCCACAGCCCGGGAAATAATAGTCGGGGCTTAGGGTGGCGAATATCAAAAAATCTATATCTTCCGGACCAACACCTGCCCGCTCCATGGCAATTTTGGCCGCTTCGGCACCCATGGTAGCCGTGGTTTCTTCAAACCTTTTTGCATAGCGGCGCTCTTGAATCCCCGTTCGTTCCTGAATCCATTGGTCGTTGGTATCCATCAGTTGCGTAAGATCTTCATTGGTAACCACCTTCTCCGGCAGATAACAGCCAATACCGGCAATAATTGTCCTGTTCATAAATTTTTCGTTGATTTAGGAAAGGCAATATAAGGAAAAATAGAGAAAGCTACTAAAAATACCTGGAACCACTTTTCGCATCATTGTGCCTATCTGGCAGGCTTCCAGTTGCCGTACCTGGTGTTTTTACACAGATACAAAAAACCGTAACCAATAAAACCGGCCCGCCTATACCCTGGGTCTCCGGTTTCTGGAACCATTATTCGGGTTTGGTACCCGATAGTACGTGAATTGTTTTCTGCAACCTTGTTTTTTTGAAAATACAAGCTATTCAATATCAATATGATAGACAAACCAATGGGGCGCCTGAACCCCCTGCTGACATAAATTTGGATAAATAAATTTGGTAAAATCATTTTTTTCAACTTCGTTGTGATACTATTTTTTAAACCAAAAAACAGTTTGTCAGGAAGAAATTT
>JBDHYK010000176.1:0-6973 GCA_039811305.1 Niabella sp. | reverse complement strand
AGTAAGGGGGAAAAATGGTAGTATGCCAGCCGGGAACTATGGATGTGGCAAAGTCGAAGGATACGATCGTGTGTACCGAAAGCACAAGGGGGGTACTCAAGCCGGCCAATACCAATGACAGCGCTTCGTGTCGTTGCCAGTGTTTGGTGCTCCCCGTCCAGCCAAAGGCGGCAAAGCCGTAAAAATATTTTCTCCATTGTGTTTTGGCACGGTCGCGCAGGGTTGCTAAATCGGGGAGCAGACCGGCATACCAAAACAATAACGAAACGGTAAAGTAAGTAGAGATGGCAAATACGTCCCAAAGCAGTGGCGAGTTAAAATTAATCCAAAGGGGTCCGCGGGTATTGGGGTAAGGCATTACAAAGAATGCGTTCCACACCCGTCCCATGTGCCAGATGGGGAACTGCCCGGCGCAGATTACGGCAAAGATGGTCATTGCCTCTGCGGCGCGGTTCACACCGGTTCTCCAACCCTGGCGGAACAGTAACAAGATGGCAGAGATTAATGTTCCGGCGTGGCCAATACCGATCCACCATACAAAGTTGGTAATATCCCAACCCCATCCAACGGTTTTGTTCAGGTTCCACTGCCCGGTACCGTAAATGACCTCAATGGTAACAGAGACGATGCCAAAAATCAGTAGCACTACAGAAATCAGCAGCCCTGCCCACCACAGTTTTGAGGGTTTTCCCTCCACCGGCCTGCAAATGTCCACCGTTATCTGGTGATAGTCTTTGTTTCCTTCAACCAATGGCGCCCGCGCCTGCGATTCGTATCTTTGTAATGACATATTTGTTTTTAAAAAATTCTAATAATCAAATTCAGAACCCTTTATTCAATCCTTTTTAATTTTCGTTTATCCCACTGCTCTTTTATCCTTAATGATGATCCGTGTTTGCTTTTAGCTCCTCCGTATTTCTGATTTTTGCAAAGTAGCTCACATTGGGCAACACGTGCAACTGCTCCAGAGAGTAGAACAAGCGTTGTGGGTTGTTCATCCGGATTTGAGTAATGGCTGCCTCTTTGTCGTTCACATTTCCAAAAACGATAGCATTAGTGGGGCAAGCTTGCTGACAGGCTGTTTGCACATCGCTGTCCACAAGAGGCCTGTTTTCTTTTTTTGCTACCAATTTGGCGTGTTGGGTGCGTTGAATACAGAAACTACATTTTTCCATCACCCCTCTTGAACGAACAGTTACATCAGGATTTAACACCATTCGGCTCACCGGATCGTTCATCTGGTGCACAACCGGATCTAATTTACCTACGATTTTCTGATCCTGATTATTTTTAAAAGTGTCGGCACCGGTATAGTCGGCCCAATTGAACCTCCTCACTTTATAAGGACAGTTATTGGCGCAATAGCGCGTACCAATGCAACGGTTGTAAGCCATTTGGTTGGTGCCTTCTTCGCTATGGTTGGTTGCAGCTACCGGGCATACGTTCTCACAAGGGGCATTGTCGCAATGCTGACAAAGCATCGGATGAAATACAACGCCTTTCAAGTTGTCCGGATCTTTTTCATCACTGATAAAGTAGCGGTCTATACGAAGCCAGTGCATATCGTGGTAGCGGGCTACTTCGTTTTTCCCTACTACGGGTACGTTATTTTCTGCATGACAGGCTACTACACAAGCATTACATCCTGTACACACATTCAGGTCTATGTTCATGCCCCATTTCAGGCCGGGAGTTTCATGAACACCATATAGAGTGCCTTCTTTTCTAAAGTCGCCTGTATTTTTTGCAAAATTCTTTACAAGGTCGTCACGCCATTCCTTAAACTCATTTGGTTTTTGTTTATAATCGGCTAATGTTGTTTCGCGCAACACTTCCAACCTTCCTTCATAAGAATTATGTATCTGGGTCTGTGCTACCTTTTCTTTTCTACCGGTACTACTGATGGTAACATTATTGGCTGCATAATTTACGCCTGTTCCATCAAAAGAAGCAAACGGAAATGCATTTGCTCCCACGTTTGCTGCCGTGCGGCCTAATTTGCTATTTCTACCATACCCTACGGCCACCGCGATTGTATTTGCATCCATCCCCGGAGTTACCAATATGGGCAATTCGATACTGTGGTTGCCACTCTGTATTTTTATAACCGGTTTTTGAGGATAATATTCGTAGTCAATATCTTTATAGTCAATTCTTAGCTCATCGGCTTTTTTCATAGAAATCAGTGCATAGTTGCCCCAGGTAGCTTTTGTAACCGGATCGGGTACTTCCTGCAACCAGGGGTTCAGGGCGCCTTCGCCGCTCCCGATGGCAACTTTCTGGTATAACACCAGTTCGTCTTTGCCCCCGGTTGGATAGCTTGCAATGGCTGTAGCAGCCGCAGCCACAGTTCCTCCATTGAAACCGGCAGCACCACTCGCCGATTGTTGTTCGGTAAATCCTGCCTGTAATGCTTTACTATACAATTTTTCGCCGCCTAATTTGGAGGTCCAGTAACTTTTAAAATAGGTATCATATTCCTCGCCGCCAGGGGTTCCGATTGCCGTTTTTGCAGGGGTGGTTTGTTCTGCAGGCTGGCTCCATTTCAATAATGAAGTCTGGAAGGCTCTTGTTTTGAACAAAGGGTGAATTGTGGGTTGAATGAAACTCACGGCGCCTGCAAAAGGTTCAGCATCTCCCCAGCTCTCTAAAAAATGGTGTGAGGGTAGAATATATTTACATTCTGCAGTTGTTTCGTCCATCCGGCTGCTAAAAGAAACCGTGGTTTTTACTTTTGCCAGTGCTTTCTTTACTTTTTCTCCGTCAAAATAGTTGTAAACCGGATTAGCGCCATATACCAATAAAGCCCCCACTTGGCCACTTTCCATTTGTGCCAGTAGATCGGCGAAATCTTTGTCAACCCCTTTGCGCATATTGTTGGTACGAGCAAAGTCTATTGTTGTACCAAAAGCACCAATGGCGCTATTGATCGCATTTATAATAGTTTGAATATTAGCATCATTACTGCCGCACATCACCACCGCTTTTCCCTGGGCGGCTTTTAATTCGTTTGCTACTTTAGCAATGCCTGCCGAAAGTTTGCCATCGCTAATTGAGGGAGCGCTTACCGCCCCACCCACTGCAGCCAACAATGCCAGCGCTACTGCGCCCGTTTGTGAGGGTCGGTGTGTGAACCGTTCATCTGCATTAGAGCCCGTCATACTCAGATAGCTTTCAAACTGGTAGTGCTTGCTCATTTTTGGGGCATTTTCATCAATCCGGCGCCCCACTGCATAGCTGGCTGCCTGCCCAATGGAGTCTAACCAGGTTCCCAAGAAATCGGCTCCGATGCTTACGATTACATCGGCAACATCCAGCTTATAGGTTGGTAATTTTCTTCCGAAACCTGTAGCTTCGTTAGCCAGTAGCATACCACTGTAATTCACTCCGTCGTAAACAATATGCTTTAAATTGGGATATTTCGATATAATATCTAAGGTACTGGGCGAATGAATGGAAGCGGTTAACAGCACCACCTGACCGGCAGTGGCCAGTTCGCTTTGTATGGCTTTGTCCAACTCGCTAAAAGTTACTTCATCAAAACCATTGGCGCCTTTCTTTTGTGGATAGCGCAGGCGATGTGTGTCGTACAAGTCTAAAACAGATGCTTGTACCCTTGCAGAGGTTCCCCCTTTTGTATAAGACAGATTATTGCCTTCCACTTTAATGGGTCGGCCGTCTCTTACCTTGGCCAGGATGGGGACTGCATCGCCACCCTGAACGTAGGTGGTAGCAAAGTACTCTGCCTCACCCGGTATTAGATTTTCCGGTTTAAAACCGTACGGAATGGCCTCACGAACCTTGGTTTTACAACTGGCTGCTAAAGCTGCTGCTGCCGTACCAAAGCCTAAATATTTCAAGAAATCCCTGCGCGGAGACTTGGCGTCCAACAATTCGTGATTACCGAAGCTTTCGAATGGCAGTTCGTCACGAAACTCATCGTGTTTTCTTTTTTCAGATTTTTCGGAATGATCAAACGCTCCAAAGCCCTGCCAGTACTTTTTTTCGCCCATACTGTGTTTTTATTTTTTGGAGCCCTCACTACCCTTGGGTGGTTTGGGCTGGGTTCATGGTTGAATTCTTGTTTTGGTACCGCCACAAGACTCTCACCATTTTTTATATTAATTTATACTCTTTGTTTTGCTTGATTATTAATAGTGGCATTTTTGACACTCAATCCCCCCGATATCCTTAACCGTAACACTGTCCATTTTGCCTGCTTTTATATCATTGTGAAACTTCTCGTAAATGCTGTAGAATTTGTTACCTCCATTGGCATCTTTATTGAACTGAACGGCGGTTTGCCTATGACAGTTCACGCACCAGCCCATGCTAAGCTCGCTAAATTGATGCACCACATCCATATTGGTTATCTCGCCGTGGCAGGTTTGGCACTGTACATCACCTACTCTAACGTGCTGACTGTGATTAAAATACACGTGATCGGGGAGATTATGAATTTTAACCCAGGGAATAGGCTTTGCCATTTCTGGATTCCAATCGTTCGGTTTTTGAGGATCGAAATTAGCGTACTGGAACAATTTCTGTATTTCAGCGGTTCCATCCACTTTCAACCCATTTTCATCTACCAACTGTTCGCCATTGTATTTTTGAATGGTTTTATGACAGTTCATACACACATTCGTTGATGGGATCGCAGCGGTCTTACTATCCCAGGCATTACCATGACAATACAGGCAACTGATTTGGTTGACGCCGGCATGAACTTTATGCGAGTAAAATATGGGCTGAGCGGGATGATAATCGGTTTGTCTGTTTAAATTAATCATTGCCTTGGTATAATAAAACCCGCTGACCGTGAACAATAATATTGCAATAGTTGCTAAATTGGTTTTGTTTCTAAAGAAGGGTAGCGGTGTTATAGATTTTACGCCATCTACTTCATCGGCCAGTTTTTTCAAACGGCGGTTTACAAATAGCAATACCACAACAATCAATGCTAAAACCATGGTTACAATCGCAAACAACCAGTTGGTTCTGTTTTCGCTAACTGCGGGCGCTGTTTTTGCGGCTCCGGCGGCAGCTTCGTCCAATTTTCCACTGCCTTTCGCATCAATATAGGCCAAAATATTATCTATCTGAGGGTCGGTCAGATCTTCAAAAGGCGTCATTACCACGGGGGTTAGCTTAGATACTTCTACGGCTTTAGGATATCCGGTTGCAGTAAGTGCAATATTATTGCGAATCCATTCGTGAAGTTTGCCTTTATCTTCCCATTGTGCTTCCATTCCAAACAATGCGGGCCCGATACTGTTTGCTTTCATATCGCCCGAGTGGCAAGCCTGGCATTTTGACACGTACAACGTTTTGCCTTCCTCAATGCCGGCATTAGTCCCGCCGGATACTGAGGCTGCACTATCCTGACTATACGATGTTGAAACAATAAACAACGCGATTACTGCAAATGTTAGTCGGGTTATTATAAGCCTTAAGTTGGTCATAATCTATTTTAAACTATATTATGTGGATAAAAACCTATGATTGAGTGCAAAAATAAGGTTAGTGATTAACAAAACATCAACATTTGTAATTTTTTTTAAACTCGCGCCACCATTGGCTTTGAGAGCGTTTTCGTTAGTTTTTTTCGAAACCCGAAATGATTTGTCATGAAAAAGTCAATCCATTTCGGCTTTTACCTGATTATTTTTTTTATTCAACTTTGGGTTGTCATTCGCATTGTAAACTGTATTTTTACCCCCAGATATGTTGAAAAAATTACAAAAAAGATGGAAGGTGACTGCCTTTCAACTTGTTTTAGTACTATGTGTTTTTACCATAGGTGGAAGCCTGAGCGGCTGGGTAGGTAAGCGGATTATGGATCTGCTGCAACTGCAAAACCGTGTTTTGTGGGTGATCGTATATATTGTGGTGCTGACCATCATCTGGCCAATCATGGTGTTTTTAGTGAGTATCTTTTTTGGCCAAACCCGTTTTTTTAAGTCCTATATTCGGAAAATGGGTTTAAGAATGGGTATCATAAAAAAAACAGAGAATCCGTAAAAAACAGTCGTACAATGCCTATTAAAATAGCTGTTTTTGCCAGTGGTGCAGGCTCTAATACTCAAAGAATCATTGACTATTTCAGAACCAGTGATAAAGTACAAGTTGCATTAATCGTTTGTAACAACCCAGGGGCGGGCGTGCTGGAGATTGCCGCCCGCGAACAAATAGAAACTTTACTTATTGATAAACAACAGTTTACAAAAGGAGATGCCTACTACTCTTTCTTAAAACAGAAAAATATTCAGTTTTTGGTATTAGCTGGCTTTTTATGGAAAATACCCGAGGCGCTCATAAACGCCTATCCTAAAAAAATTATTAACCTCCACCCGGCATTGCTACCAAAATATGGAGGAAAAGGCATGTATGGCAACTTTGTGCACCAGGCTGTGCTTGCCTCCGGCGATCGGGAATCTGGCATTACCATACACTATGTAGATGAATGGTATGATCATGGTACTATCATTTTTCAGGCTCGGTGTAAAATAGAACCCGAAGACCTGGCATCTACACTTGCTCAAAAAATTCATGCTCTGGAACACCGGTATTTTCCCGAAATAATTGAAAAACTGGTGTTAGACAGCAATTTTTGAGTACACAGCCCGGTAGTTGTAACTTTTTTTTACTTCGAAAGCAGCCTGCGATAAAAAACGTCCGTAATGATTCATTCTTTTCTTCTCGCATAGGCAGGTAGCTCCTTGCAGAAAATATTCTGGCATACGAAACACTCTTCTTTTTTCCAGATTTATTTTCATCGCGAACTCATCGTTCAAAAAGCAGGCATTTTTGTTATCGGAACTAAAGTACCCCCTTTTTTCTCCCACCCAAAAGTTGTGGTGCCATTTGTTATAATCAGAAATCTTGCCGGCATTGCTATATGGTATCGAAGAGCCTGATGCAGCACAGATTCTTCCATACTGATTTTTTCTGACTTACACTCTACCAGTACCCA
>JBDHYK010000175.1:0-7123 GCA_039811305.1 Niabella sp. | reverse complement strand
TACCTGTATAGGTTCCTGCCGGTGTGTTTTTTGGAATGTCAATCGTTAGCCAAAGGGGTTGTGTTTTATTTTTTTCAATATTAGTTTTTTTCAAATCAGTATTGATGATATCTGCCACCAGGGAGGAATCGAAGTCTACCGACTTACGATGACCGCAGCCGTCTTTGAACTCATCGGTCTTTACATACTGTACAAACCCGGTTGTAATGTTCTTATTACTGATTCGATTGCCTTTTTTATCTTTCAAATCGTTGATAGACAAGGTTACATTTTTAAGATCTTTCTTTGAAAAAACAACTAATTGGGTATGCACTTTTTCATTTTTCCAACCCGAAGCCTGCCATTTGTTTTTTTGAACAATCGCTGGTGGAAGATCTTGCTGGTACCGAACCCCGCTTGATGCAAAACTCACTACGGTGCTTTGAGATAAATTCTTCCAGCGAGCAGACTGTTCTGCTGCACTCAGCCGTAATGGCTTCTGTAATTCCAGACTAACATCCTGCGCCGTAAGCCAACCATTTAAAAACAAAAAGCTACCAATGAGCAGTAATTGATTTTTCAACATGTTTGATAATTTTATTTTTTCTTTATCGTAATCTCATCCAATATAATTTCTTCTTTCCCCTCATTTGAAAACAGAACCTGAATCGTTTTCATGTTTTGTTTATAATCCCTATCAGTTTTAAAAGATAAGCTATTTATACCAAATGATGTTTTTACAGAGGCGTTCTCCTTTGTTAGTTCAGATAGCTCACCCGAAACTTCTGTCACCCTATTTACTACAACCTGAAGCTGGCCTTTTCCTTTTGACCAATAGTTCAGCTGGTAATTTACATCATTTTTTAGATAAACGTATTGTTCTATTTTTTCCCGGGGTCGTAACAAAACACCGGCAGAATGGTTTTTTCCCCAGCCTGGTTGAACCTTACCATTGCCTTCCCAGGGGGAGAGACTGCCTGAGTCTTCAAATCCTGAATTTGGCAATTCATTTCCATTGCTCAGTGGCCAGGTATAGTATCGAATATAATCTACTTCCATATTTACCCCACCTTCTGAGCCGTAAGTTCCTAAAAACACGTTCATAAAATGATTGGGAGAATATATTTGATGTTTATCGGTATAAGCTTTTATTAGTTTTCCATTGATATAATGTTCGATAGCAGTAGGTGTCCAAAGCATACCATGTGTTACCCATTCGTTTTCATGTTGAAAACCTTCGGCAATATGCGTGTTGAGATTGCGAATAAATTTGCCATTTTTATCTACATGACCATGTAAAACAAACTGAGCATTGAGCAATTCAAACACATCTATCTCAAAAAGTTGTCCGGTAGGTCGAATACCTGCTACTCCATCTAAAACGGTACCTTTCTCCAAATAATATTTCAAATCAGGGCCTGGCGAATCAAACCAAAAAGCTGTATTCGTTCCTTTTGGACTTCCTTTTTTACTGCGCTTCACCTTCACTTCAAAATACCCGCCACGACTGTTGTTTAACAGATTTTCGTTTGTTCGCCAATCGTAGGTTTGAATAGAAGAAATTTTTTGACTTCCGGTAGGAACATATAGTCTTGCGGGCAGAGTGTCGTTTACATACAAATTGATCGTGTTGCCGTTCAATATAAAGGCAGGTTGCGGTAATTTATCTCCCAGCATTTCATTTTTTGAAATATTGCTGAGGTAATTCAGAGAAGAAAAATAATGGGTTGTCCATTTATTCCGATTCAATAGAGCGTCGTTAAACTCGTCTTGCCAAAACAGACGCATCCCTTTTGGAACGGCTGCTGAACTGGGATTTCTCTCTAATTCTTCGAGTTCTTTGGGATCTAAAACCCACTGCTTTTGAGTGATGACAGTTTTAGTACTTAACTTTTTTATACCGTTTTTATACCAGGTTTCTACCCAAACATGGTACAACTTATTCGTTTTTACATTTTGAATATAGTACTGCAACTGGTTTGATGGAACAATGGCTACGGGTTTGCCAGGTTTTATCTTCTTTTCAGAGTAATAAATGCGGTATTCATCAACTCCGGGTGCTGGATTCCAGGTAACACGGATCCAGGAGCGGGTACCTAATAATTGAATATCAGAAGGATCCTTTTGAGCGTGAGCATATACTGATGTTACACCCAAGAACAAGAACACAAAAAAGCGCATATACTTGTTAACCACACTCAATTTACTCAATATTTAAAGAGAAGTATTCATTTTCTACCCTACCATCTTCATATAATTTTAAAATAGCATACCCTGGAGATGTTTCTGTATAATAATAAGGCTGGGCAGATTTTTCATTACCTTTTTCCCACCAGAAACCACTCATAGCACCATTACAAAAATAATGAACATCGTTGTACCAGGCCCTGTCCAACAAATGCTGATGACCGCTCAAACATACCCGTACCTTGTCTTTATGTTGATAAAACAACTCTTTCAATTCTTTGAAATCTTTATGCTGCCCCCCTTCCCAGGAGTTCGTTACAGAAAGGATAGGGAAATGCGACATCAACAACACAAAATGACCTTGCGGCACTTTGTTCAGCTCAGCCTTTAACCATTCCATCTGCTCTTTATCTAACGAAATGCCCGGGTTATTGCCATCGAGAACCATAAAATGCCAGTTCTTTTTTTTAAAACTGTAATAACGGTGTGGCATTCCCACTCTTTTTGCTGCATATTGTACCCCAAACATTTCATCCTCTTTTGAGGGAGCTGCATACCAGGGATCGTGATTGCCCACGCAACTGTACAGTTCGTAATCTTTCAAAACCTGAATACCTTCGTCCCAAACTTTCCATTGTGCCAGCACCCGTTCTCGAGTAATATCATTATAATCGGCTGCGTGGATGCTGTCGCCAGTGTTCAAAAAGAAATCTACTTTTTTCTTTTTCACTTCATTCAGGCATCTCACAAAACGTGCAGGAATATTCATGTCGGGTCGAACATGGGTGTCGGTAATATGAGCGATTGTAAGAATGGGTCTTTTTGAGGGTTTAGCGGCGTTAACAGTTTTGCTTCCCACTGCCAAAGCACCAAAACTCATCGGAACTACTTTTAAAAAATCACTTCTTTTCATACGTGTAACTGATTTTTGTCAAATTAAGTGAAAAAATTAGCCTGACAATCACCAAAATTGGTAATCGCCAGGCTATTTATGGTTAATGAAATACATTTCCGGGTTAAAGAGGGTCGAAAATTGCCTTACAAAACTGCTTTGCCGGGTTTCAATAACAAAACCATTTCAGAATCACCAAAATTACCCGCAAAGTTACACCAATTGGCTAAATAAAACCCTAATGCGCAACGTGATAAATATCATGTCTGCGATGAAAACTTTTGTGAAAACAAATTATTCGCACTAAACTTCAAACGGCCTCTCTTACTGTGATTGTATTTTGTTGAACTACATTCTGCCAGCTCTTTCTTAGTGGGCGCGTCTCTTATCCAATTCAACGCCAATTTCCTTCACTCTTTTTTCATTTAATGGGTAGAAAGCCATTCCAATAAAGGCCAGTAAACAACAAATTGCCGGTAAAATACTGATCATCAGGCGCTCTCCGAAAATGGTTTCAGTAGCTTGTTGTGCCAGGTCTTTATTGTAATTAAAGGTAAACAGTATCCATCCTGTTAATGCAGAACCCAATGCCCAACCTAATTTTTGCGACATGGAAGAAGATGAAAATATCAGACCCGAGGTTCTTCGGGTAGTTTTAAGTTCATGATAATCCACAATATCAGAAAACATACTCCAAAGCAGCGGCAATACATATCCGGCGCATGCCGAAATAAGTGTTTGGAGCAGCAAAATCCACCCTATATGGTTAGGGATAAAGAAAAAAATCACACTAAATATTGCGGCAAAGGCCATGGCAATCATGTAGGTTCTTTTTTTTCCATATTTTAATGATAACTTAGGAGCCAGAATCACCCCAACAAGGTTGGCGGCCTGCCCTATCAAAAAATAAATGGTGGTCATGTCCCATCCGGTAAGTGCCATTTTGTAGTCAAATTGCACATAATCGCGAAAATAATAAATGGCCACCCCATCCCGAATCGCGTTGAACAATAAAGCCGCCAGGCCCGTTGCTACTAAAATCCACCAGGGAGCATTGTTAAATAAAGATTTCAGATCTTTTTTTACACTACCTTTTTCCTGAGCCTCTTCCGAAATAGCAGCGGTTACTCTTTCCTTTGTCCACTTAAAGCAAAGAAAGAACAGCACAGAACAAAGCACCCCGATGGAAGCTACGGCCAGGGTCCACCCTATGGGAGCTGTACTGATACCGGAGTGAAGAGGGTTTACTACTGAGTTTTTATCAAAAGCTTTGGCAAACCCATCCACTAAGGGTTGCAAAAGCATAAAGGTGATAAAGCTTCCAATAAACGCAAAAGACATGCGGTAAGACGAAAGCACATTTCGTGTTTGCGAGTCGGAAGACATGACACCTAATAAGGACGCATACGGCACATTAATCATAGAGTAAACGATCATCATCACTGAGTAGGTAACATAGGCATAGACTAATTTTCCAACGCTGCCAAAGTCAGGCACAAAAAACGTAATGGCGCCCATCACCGCAAAGGGTATGGCAAACCAAAGCAGGTAGGGTCGGTACTTTCCCCATTTTGTTTTGGTACGATCGGCAAGGATACCCACCAGCAGGTCAAAGAACGAATCCCAAACACGGGCAATTAGAAACATCGTTCCGGCAGCAGCGGCTGTTATTCCCAGCACATCGGTATAAAAAAAGAGCGCATACATGCCAAAAATCTTCCAAAACATCGAAGAGGCGGCATCTCCCAACCCATATCCGATTTTTTCCTTAAGTTTTATTTCACTCATTATTTTGGCTTTTAACGTTTGCGGAAGTGTTGAGCATTTCACTGGCAGATAAGTTGCCATTATTTTTGGCTTTATCCAAATTGCTATTTTCGGTTATTAAATCTGTGACATTTTTTAGCGATTGAGAACTTCGCAACCCATCGGGTTTTGTATTGAAACAATAATCCAAAAGTTGTTCAACATGGGAGGTTGCAACGTGCATTCGCGTGTCAGACGAGGCATAGTAAATAAAAACCTTACCATCGTCGTCGGCAATCCATCCATTCGAAAACAACACATCGGAAACATCACCCACGCGCTCTTCGCCCATTGGCGCCATAAAATAACCCGCCGGGCTGGCGATAATTCTCTGAGGTGCTGCCAAATCAGTTACATAAAGATAAAGCACATACCGCAAACCCGCAGCATTTTGGCGTACTCCATGCGCCAGATGCAGCCACCCTCTGTTCGTTTTTATGGGAGGTGGACCTTCTCCATTTTTCGCTTCTTTAATGGTATGGTACAACCTTTCGTCAATAAGTTGTTCTTTTTCTACAACAGCATTTGATATGTCATCAACTAATGCCCAGGAAATACCTCCTCCCTTTCCGGCATCAATAAAGCCATCTTGCGGACGCGTATATAAGGCGTACTTCCCACCAACAAATTCTGGGTGCAACACTACATTTCGCTGATGACTTTTTGCAACCAGGTTGGGGAGTCGTTTCCAGTGAATGAGGTCTTTAGTGCGAACGATTCCCGTAGCTGCTATGGAACTGGCCAAATCGCCAACTGGTGCGTTTTCATCCCGGCTCTCCGAACAGAAAAACCCGTAAATCCATCCATCTTCATGTGCGGTTAAGCGCATATCATACACGTTGGTTTCCTTTTCATTTATTTCAGGCAATTGAACGGGATAGTCCCAAAATTTAAAATTATCAATTCCGTTAGGACTTTCGGCAATTGCAAAAAACGACTTCCGATCGTACCCCTCTACGCGGGCAATTACAAGATATTTATTATTCCATTTTATGGCACCTGCGTTAAACACAGCATTAAACCCAATACGTTGTAATAATAACGGGTTGGTAGCAGGGTTCAGATCAAAACGCCAGGACAAGGGAATATGTTGTTCCGTAAGAATGGGGTGAATGTACCGTTGTACAAAACCCGTATATTGTTCAGAAGGTATATTTGGTGCTGATGTCAATTGGTTATAGGCACTACGCAGCCCTTCTAATTTCTTCTGAAATGGATCGTTCATGCTTGTTATGTTGTTAGTAGTATAATTAAATAGTATCGGGATATAAAGGCATACGGGTAACTCTGTGAAAACCGGTACCACTGGAAGCCGTTAGTTCTATTTCATAGACAACTTCTTTGGTTGTAGGATTCACTTCTACAATTCGGCCGCCTTTACCTTTTGTCATTTGAATATTCATGCCCGGACAGAAAAGAACATTCTTTGTCTGGCTTAGATATTGTACACCCGACATGGCTGGTGAAAAACAGGGTTCGCCTCTTTCTTTACCGTAGGACCATACCTGCTGTACTGTCTTTTTTGATTCATCTATTTTATATTCGACTACACGGCTAAAATTGCTACCACTGGCAGTCCAATTTGAAATCCAGTTGCGGTTATAACCATTGTCAAACACCATAATATGATCCTGTGCAATAACAACAGGTGTGTGCGGCCCCCACGCCCAATCAAAACCGGACGTAGCCACCTCCCCTTTTTTCACAGCATCTGTGTTTAACACCGTTCCATTTACATCTACGGGTGTTAAAAGATAGGGTTGGTACGCGGCTCCCCAATTCTTGTGTGGAGAAATGATCCAACGCAACTTTCCTGCACGGTTGAAGCAAAAAATACCCTGATACCGCATGGTTACCAGTATATCGTTGCCCATTTCGTTAACCGAATTATTATGTGCCCAATTGGTTGCAGTTTGTCCGTACTGAGCCTGCGTAACGCCGTCTGGGGGAAGAACTCTTGAAGAATCTACGATGTTCACTAAATCCCATTCTTTTACAACCGTACCGTTTAATGGATCAAACTCAATAATAACATCATTGATTCGAGGTAGGCCATTGGCTAATTTTGCGTTCGCTTTTGTTACCGTTACCAAAAAATTTCCATCAATGAAGAAATCTCCGTTTTCATCCGACATTGTGGCCAGGTTGGTTCCTTTTACGGATATGGAAACGCCGCTTAGGGAGTTGTTGTTTTGATCCTTTACAGATCCTTTAATTTGTAACACCTGCTGGGACCATGAAAAATGGCTGATAGCCCCT
>JBDHYK010000174.1:0-7142 GCA_039811305.1 Niabella sp. | reverse complement strand
AAGAAAGGTATTTTCAAAATTTTTGGGAGTTCGTACCGTAAAAACCTTATCATTTTTGATCTGCCGGTACTCGGTAATGTCTAAGAGGCGAAGCTGGTGTGGCTTGCCTACAAAAGGCAGGGTAATGCTGTTTTTGATTTGAGCCTTTCCTTTGGAGGCACCAAATTCAAAACCGGGACGAATGGGCAGCACACTGTAATTACCATCTTTTTTCAAATTAGAGAATTCAAAATGACCGTCTTCGTCTGTTCTGGCAAAAAAATCGGTTGTGATAGCTTGGTCGTTTGCAGCAATCTTGTCTAATTCATCATCGGTAATAATTTCGCTCAATTTTACAAGGATGCCTTTTGGAGCAACTTGCTTTTCTTCTATTGAAACCCTTCCCTTCATTTCAATGCCGGTGTTTTCTTTCTGCACGGCAACATGAGAAGGGTAGGGTTGTGGATTCGTTTTTTCCTGCCGGTACAAAGCAGAATCCATACCAATGTGTGCAAGAGAATTGATAAAACGCAACTTGCCTGATTCGCTTCCGGAGTTATTAAAACGTAAAGCATCTACCATGCCATCGGTTTTGTTCAGGCTCCCCAGATTGGGCAGTGAGCCATTAAGGGCAATGATATCCGTAAGGTTTTTTGCAATAAAATTTATATAGGTTGCATCGGTAAAATACCCTCCCTCTGCCAGAATTTTTTTTACCTGGTTCGTTTGCAACGGAGCAGTCAGGTTTACAACGGTTCCTGCTAAATATCCCTGGTTCGTTGTTTTCAGCTCCTTTTTTATATTATTGTAGAATTGTAATGCCAATGCTACACAAATCACAGTAACAAATAGTAATAAAATTCTTTCTGTTCTTCGGGAATGTTGCTGTTCTTTCATTTTTATTTCTATTGTACCGTTGGGGGATCAGTTATTTTTGTAAAGGGTATCGGTAGCATTGATTAGCGTATCTTTAAGAGCCAGGCTGTCTTGTGCCAGCGTGTCTTTTATCACAAATACCGTATCGGGCACCGGAGGAGGTTCTAAGTTCAGCATTTTTTTTGTTCCCAGCCAATTTGCCAGAAATCCTACGATGAACGCTGTGAGCACGATCACGATCCAGTCTTTTTTTTTACGAGCCGGCTTTTGAACCAGTAGGTTTTCAGCATCTCCTGGTTCCTCTACAGTTACTTCAATGGCTCTTTTATAAAGCTTTTTTTGATCTGATTTTTTTGCAGAATAGGTTGCGAGTGCTACAGTGATATTGTCTTTGCCACCCAATTCATTGGCCTTTTCAATTAATTGCTGCACTTTTTCAGTTAAAGATGCTTCGCCTGCAAGAATAGCGATTATTTGCGACTGATTTACTAAGTCGGTAAGTCCATCACTGCAAAATAAAGCAATGTCGCCCGACAAAAAACTGTGCTCAAAAAGATCCAAATAATGGTTTTTATTTTCGGCATCCAGCTCAGTTTCGCCCAGCATTTTTGTAATTTCGTTCCTGCGGGGATGGTGCATGGCTTCTTCTTCGGTAAGATAGCCGCTATCTTCTTTCATCCCTACAATAGAATGGTCTTTTGTTATTTTTAGCAGGCTGCCACTGCGAAAAACATATCCCCGGCTGTCGCCTACATGGGCTACGTACATCATTTCTTTGTCGGCATCCAAAATGGCTACTGATGTTACACAACTCATTCTGCCGAGATGGGGGTGGGTGCTTCTGCGATTATAGATTTCGTTGTTCGCTGTGGTAACGGCTTGTGTAAGCAGCTCTAACGGGGTGCCAAATTCAAAATTTTGCAGGTAATTTTCAACGGTGTTTTTTGTAAGGGCAGCTGCTTCTGCGCCCCCCTCATAACCGCCTACCCCGTCTATGACACCTATAAGGGTAATTTCTGGTTTGCCCCAAAGCTGCTGCACCCACACAAAATTATCTTCGTTTTCTTGCCGCTGCCTACCCAGGTCGGTTTGTACATAAGAAACAATTTTTCGGCTCATGATTTATTTTTTTGCAGGTACAATACCAAAAGGACAAAGGAAATGATTAAAAATTGGATCATGGTTTTTGGGTCTATAGTAAGTCGGCAGCTTTAAAATCTAATTGAAAAATACCACATACGATCGTAGAATTATTTCTTAAAGGATGCCATATTGGGCTTTCTGCTGCATTGCTAATGGATAACTTTTGCTCGTTTACAAAGGCATCAGCAAATAAGGCAATGTAAAATGCCCTTGCTGCTTCTTCATATTTTATCATGATATGTTCTTTTTGCAAACTGCCGCTGGGCTCATCAATGTATAATACGCCCGGGGTATTGGGATGGCCCTCGATGGGTTTGCTGATTTTTAGTACCTTTTCGCGCATGGCAAAATTGTACCGGAGTTTGTTTTTCACGAACTGAATCGTTGCGTAGCGATCGTTCTGAGGATTTTTACTGCTGGCAGCGGCGGGTTGCTGGGTTGCAACTGGGGGGCGCCCTAATAAGTCCTGGTTAAATTTTACCCGGAAATGACCTTTGGAAAGAATGTCAATATTTGCAAAAGTATTGGGGTTTAGGTCGTATTTGGAGTATTTTGAGTGTTTGCTGCTGATGGAAACTTTAATTTGCTCCGAAGATAACTCTGTCCAGGATTTTTCGCTGGTAGCAGCACTGACAACCTGAACGGTTCCGGGTTCGATTTCTTCATTGTCAACGCCTCTATCTGCCGGGCAATACTGAAAGTCCCAGAAACTGGCAATGGGTTCGTAGCGGGGGTATTGCTCTTTTTTTGTTTGAATATAGTCGTAAAACTCATCCAGAATCCCTTCAGTAATCCCAGCTAAGCGCAATTCAGACCGTTTGTAATCATCGGGGCGCATTAAAATCAGGTAGCTGCAGTCGTACATCATTCTTTTGTTGAAGGATTCTCTTTCAATGGTTTCTATAAAGGAGGCCACCACCTGATCTACCAGGGCCTGGTTGGTCAAGGTTCTATCCTCTTCCTTCTCATCCGGCAAGAGCCATTTTTTAATTTTGTTGAGCATATGGGTTCTATTTATTTAGTAAGCACAAACCTGGTTGTTCTGTGTGTGGGTTAAAGTTTTTCGATCCTGCGTTCCACGATCCTTGTAATCTTCATCGAGGGGTCAATAATGGCCGATACATCAATTTGGTAAGATGTCCATTCATCTGCCTCTTGCTGTTTGATTTTATACAGCATTGAAAAGTCAACGTATTGATTGCCATTTTGCTGGTGGCTGAATACAAAAGAGTTTTCATCGAACTCAGCTTCCGTAAATTTCCATTTGCTGTGGTAGGTCTGGCACTCTTTCATTACCTGATCTAAAGAAACATTGGATTTATTAAAATACTGTTTCACCGTATCGCCAAAATAGCGGTACATATTGCCACAATTATTTCGGTTATTATAATAATCGGTTAACAGGTTTTTGGCATTGAGTTCTAATTCCTGATCACTAATCCGCGTGATTACCGAATCGGTTGTTCCCTCCTCGCCGACCGACAGGGTCGTATCGGGGGGTACTACTGCGGGTAAGGGCGCTTCGGGTAGTTCCAGGACGGGAGGGATTTCTTTTTTAACAACGGGCGCCGGGGATTGGGTTGTAAAGCTGTTGAAAAAAGCCATTACCCGGGAACTATTCAAGGCCATTACTACCAGGCCGGCTACAATCAGAAAGGATAAGAAGACGAGTGCCCAGCTACTACGGCTGTGTTTTTCCTGCAAGGCTCGGGTTGCCACAGGGGTTGGCTGTTCCGGTTCCGGATCGAGGGGTTCTATTGTAAGAAAGGGGTTGGCTACGGTTGTACTGGTAATTTTTTGAAGCTCCTGCCTTTCTTCGGGGTTTTTGTGTAAATATCCGGTAAGTATTGCGTTCCAGGGCGCGGGGAGTAGGTCGGTGTTCAGTTTTTTTCTTACAATCCGTTCCTGAATTTCAAAATCCGAAACAGAGTGTGTGTCATAAGGAGGAGTGCCGGTAACAATATGATAGAAACTTACGGCTAAGGAATAAATATCTGTTTTGTGAGTCAGACTTTTAAGATCATAAACCTGCTCGGGGCTCATATACAGTGGGGTGCCCATTCGGGAGCCGGTTTGAGTTACGGTAATATTGTCTCGTATTTTAGCAATGCCAAAATCGAGAATTTTTATTATACCAGCATTTGTGATGAACAGATTCGAAGGTTTAATGTCACGATGAATAATGTTTTTTTGGTGGGTATAGGCCAGGGCATCCACTAAGTCGTTCCACCAGGGTAGCAATTGCTCGTTTGAAAATCGTTCCCCTTTCTTTAGCCGCTGTGCAAGATCTTCACCTTGCAGATACTCCATTACCATGCAGGGGCGACCACCAATCGTTGTAAAATGTTGTACCCTTCTGATGTTGGGATGCGTCAATTGTACCATCAGCCTGGCTTCATTTTCAAAGCGTTGCACCACTTCAGGGTCGTAACAAAATCTTTTTTGTAATATTTTGACGGCTGCGGGTTGTAATAGTCTGTTTTCGGCATACCAAACCTCGGCCATGCCACCATCGCCTAATTTATATTGTAATGTATAACCACTTATGGTTGTCTGCTCCATTTCTGTATTCTTTACCTGCCGTTAAAAGTATTACGATTTCTGTGAATAAAAAATCAAAAATTGATACCGGTTAAAAAAATTGGTAACCCCAAAACAACGAACTGAAACCCTAATTTTTATACAAAAAACGGTAAACTATACGATTATTTCGGTAAAACCCTACCAAGCCATGCTTCTTATTGCCTTGTGTTGCATCTACCGTGGCAAACGCTACCGTAGCGACATTCTTTTGGAAGGGTGATTATTTCAGAAATAGAAAAAACAAGGTCGGTTGCCCCGAACCTGCTTATTGAATAATGACTATGGGTTTGCAGGCACAATACCAGCACAAATGCAAGCAAACAACTGCGTAAACCGAATACTGCACCGGGTAGAAGCCACCATGTTTTTTCTTAGTAGCTACCGCATCGCCGGTACAGGAATGAATTGTGCAAGGGATGGCTTTTCTTTTCGTATCACATTAGGGACTACTGCTTCTTTTGAAACAATAGCATCAATAGCTGCAAATATGCTATAAAGCTTTTTTTCGGCAGTTTCTAATTCGCTCACCATCTTTTCCCTGTAGCTTTCTGTTTGGTTATAAATACTGGGGATGATGTTTTTGTAATACTGAATACCTGCTTCCATTTGTTCCCTGAAACGTTGGAAATATTTTATCTTTTTATCATTTAAGTCTTTCAGGTTCATACTAATCTCTTTGGTAGCGTATGCCAGATAGAGATGTAGCTCGTTGATAAAAATATTGGGACGCTGTACGCCTTCCAGCAAATTAATGCTGCCGTAAATGTGTTTTACCATTTCTGCAAGGGAGTAGATGCGCGAGAAATAGGCTGTATTCGGTCCGGGACAAATATCTACAGCTGGTTTTTCTTTAGGCTTTAATATATCATTTTTAATATAAGCGGGAGTGGCTAATCCTTCGCACAAACAGGCTTTTTCAGTAATCGTATTAAATGCTTCCTGATAGGCCTCTTCTGAAAGTGAGAGCGAATCTAATTGTTTAATTTTCAGGTGCTGGTATTGCCGCGATGCGGTGCAAATGGGTTCTTTTGTAAACTCGGTATTAGATACCAATAGTTTTTTTGGACAGGGGCTGCCGGGTCTGCCTTTGGCAATTCTTTCCAATCTTAGTTTTTCGGAGCTGCTATGCCTGAAATTGTTGAACGGGATTCCTAAAGGAGAAGAACCACTAATATAAAAATCGTCTTTAGTGGCATGAGCCAGCGCTTGTAATGTGTCTTCATCTACATTGGTGGCTTCGGGTACCAAAAGAAACGGGCTTCCCCAACCGGTTCCATTAAGGCCGTAAAAATTCTGTAAAAACTGATCCTCTTCCACGGTGCCAATTCCGCCCTGGTAACATATTTTTTGTTCCGGCAGGTTCTGGCAGGTCATTTCCTTGGCTAACAGAGCTTTTTGATAGATGCCAAATAGCTCCTCAGTCATTTTTTCACGGTTGGTTTTAAATTCTTCCAGGATGGGCCCCATAAGAATCCCTTCGGTTGCAAAAGCATGGCCACCACAGTTTAGCCCCGATTCAATCCGGAACTCAGACACCCAAAGCCCCTTCTTTGCTAAAAATTTTGCCTGAATAATGGCAGAACGGTAATCGCTCACCTTGAGAACAATCTTTTTTTTCAACTGCGAGTTCTCATCGGGGTAAAAATCTCCAAAATTTTCAATATAGCTGTACAGTCTGGGATTCATACCCGCAGATAATACTAAGGATGAGGCAAGGCTGCTTTCGGCAAACCCCTTCAGCGACTCTAATGCATCACTGTTTACAAATTCGCCATTCTTGTCGAAATTGGATTTATCTACCTTGGCCATGATGTTTACATCTATGGCTCCATGGGTAATTCTGGACTTCAGCTCCTGCTCCCATTCGCTTTTTTTAGCGGTTTCTTTTTCGGCAATAAACCGGTAGTACAATTTTTTCAATTGTGAACTTTCTGGTAGCAGTTCAAAATACTTTACCAATTCGCCTTTTTTCTCAAAACATTCATTTTTCAGCGCCTCTACTTTCTCTTCCACCATCGTCTGAATCATATTCAGGTACGCGGTAATGCGCTGGGAACGGAATCCCAAAATTTTATCCGAAATGGGATGGTAGTCCTGGTTCGATTTTTGTAGATGAAATTTACGCATGCGCTCGATCAGCATATCATCTACAATGGATATGACAGACGAAATGCCTAAATGAGCCACTTTTATAGGAGTGTCAATAGAGTATGCTGTGCCTAACACAGGTATATGAAATGTGTGCCCCATGAATTTATTGAAGGTAAATATGCAAAGAACCCGATTTTAAATTTTAATTAGTATGATTGAGGTCATAATATTATGCTAAAATAAGGAATTGTTAAAATTAATTGCCTGTTTGGGGGGCGTTTCTTTCCGAAATGGGGAAAACTTTCTTTTTTTAGCTTTCAGGTTCCAGTTTGGATGAACCCTTTCTTATTCCCGACCTTTTCTCATCTTTGTGGTTTCTTAAATACTTCGCATCATGAAATTTACCTCAAAGCTGCCCCAGGCCGGCACAACTATTTTTTCGGTTATGAGCGCCCTGGCTGCCGATTATG
>JBDHYK010000173.1:0-7260 GCA_039811305.1 Niabella sp. | reverse complement strand
ACCTCGGGTTGGTCGGGGAAAGGAAAGCTGGCTTTTGAAAAATATACGTTGCTAACGATATTTTTGTGTGTCAGCATCACTCCTTTTGGCACACCGGTGGTACCGGATGTATAAATAATGGTTTCTACGTGTTCGTTGGGTACTTCTTTTTTAATGTTATCAACCTGTTGTAGCAACTCAGGGGTGGCAAGATCCAATACTTTAGAGTAGTGATCGGCCTCCTCAAGATGATCAAATGAATAAATACCTTGTAAAAATTCGGTCTTAATACTTTTTACTTTGTCTAAAAGCTCCTTATTGCTTACAAAAATATATTTTGACTGGGATTCATTTAAAATAAATTCTAATTCTAAAGGATTGGTAGTAGGATATACCGGTACCAATATGGCTCCTATCTGCTGCACGGCCAGGTCAGTAAATACCCATTCTGGCCGGTTGTTGCTGATAATAGCGATTTTATCGCTGCCCTCTGCTGTAAAATCATGGGCGCTGATACCCAATTTTAGCAGGCCGGCTGAAAACTTATTGACAAGATCTGCCACCTCCCGGGTAGAATAAGATTTCCACTGGCCATTTTCTTTGCCGCTGAGCATATCAGGTTTACTGAAATGATCCAGTTGATATTGTATGCAATCAAATAATCTGTAGTTGGGATATTCCATTGTTGACAAGCATTTTTACTGAGAACAAATTAAGGGAAAATTTATCGAAAAAAAAAGCCGGTCTCTACAAGAAACCGGCAAAACTTTTTTTTAGAGGGCAACTATTTTACAGAATACACCTGCCCTTCGGGCATTTTAAAGACTCGGGAGGTATGAAATTGGGTGAACTTATCATAAATCTCTTTGTTGGTATTTACCCAGTTTTCAAATGCGGCCACATTATCTACGGGGCCAAACATCCATTGATTATACGCGTCAAAAAGCCCTTCTTTCATAAGTTGCTGATGATACTCAAATAAACGAAATGGGAATTTTTTTGCAAAACTATTATTCCAGTCTAAAATAAATCGGGTGCGTATCATCGCTAAGGTTTCGGGGTTCAGCCCCTGGGCGGTGATCCCCGACTGTTTGGCAAAGGTTTCCATCACTGCCCTGGCAAATGGATTTTTAACCGAAGCCGCTTCTTTTGCAAGGTCGTGGCTGGCAAATAGTTTTTGCTTATAAGCATCTAACACAAGGCGCTTAATGATATTGGCACGAGGGCTAAGCCCGTCCATGTTGGCATAAATTTCTCCGTAAACGATAGCCCATATTTTATCATCTGTAGTGTTGAAATAATACAGAGCTGCGTTGTAATAGTTGCCCGCATAGGAGGGAGCTGCCTGCATTCCCTTTTCCCAAAGTTTAATAGACTCGCCCGTTTTGCGCAATTGCTCCTGTAGTTCACCATACTCGCTGTACAGGGGGCCGCTGTTTGGAAACTTTTTTAAAGCTTCTTTGTAGGTCTTTTCTGCAGTTTTAGGGTTTTCTAAGGCTTTGTAAATCATTCCAGCCAGTTGGTAACTCTGTACGTCTGCATCGGCTCGGCTGATCAGGGGCTTAACGTACTCAAGAGCTTTGTTATAATCTTTTTTGTAATGATTGGTTAATACCAGGTCTTTTAAAACATCGGTATTATTTTTGTCTGCTTCATAAGCACGGTTGAGTACTAATAAGGCGTTATCAATATCACCGGCCACTAAAAATTTTCTGGCCGATTCTCGCATGGAAGCAATATCGCCTTGGGCAAAAACAAGAATAGAACACGCAAGGGCTACAATTGCCAAAAGTAATTTCTTCATTAAATTGATTTTAAGATCTTCAGGAGGTTTTATTATAAATTGTATCATGCCAGCAAAAAGCAAGCCGAACCCGATTTTGCTGTGTTGCCTGTATCACAGACGCAAAAATATGTGAAAGGGTGGCTCAATACTACTTTTTACGATTTTAACATTTTTTTCAGAGTATGAATACGCTAAAACAACCCCCAGCTCGTTTTTTTTTGCGTAATCTGCAGCCTTAAAAAGAAACTTGTAGCTTAATAAATAGTTTTTCCTACTTTTAGAGTTGTCAAATCGTAAACGAAATTAACGACAAATCGTATTGTCTAAACATTAATTATTCTTTTCACCCGAACAAAAATGAAAATAAGGAACAATGAAAAATTATGTGATTGAATCTTTGCCCGACTATTTTAAACAGTACAAAAAGTCAATAAAAAATCCTAAAAAATTTTGGGATAAGGTGGCCGACGAAAATTTTGTATGGTACCAACGCTGGGAAAAAGTAGTGAATTACGACATGAAAGAAGCCAAAATTGAATGGTTTGTGAATGCCAAGCTTAATATCACCAAAAACTGTATTGACAGGCACCTCACCCCTCGTGGCAATAAAACGGCAATTATCTGGGAGCCCAACAACCCCGAAGAGCCCGCACAACACATCACCTATCAGGATTTATACGATCGGGTGGGCAAAATGTCCAACGTGCTTCGAGATCTGGGTGTACAAAAAGGCGACCGGGTAACCATTTACCTGCCAATGATACCCGAGCTGGCAGTGGCCATGCTTGCCTGCGCCCGAATTGGAGCCGTTCACTCCGTGGTGTTTGCAGGGTTTTCAGCAACCGCCGTTTCTACCCGAATCAACGACAGTCAAAGCAAAGTTGTAATCACATCGGATGGCAGTTACCGGGGGAATAAAACTTTAGATTTGAAAGCCATCGTAGATGAAGCACTTACAAAAAGCCCCATTGTAGAAAAAGTTTTGGTAGTGAAGCGTACCAATAGCGCCGTAAACATGGCAGAAGGTAGAGATATGTGGTTGCAACCCCTGCTTGATGCCGCGCCGATAGATAATATTCCCACCATCATGGACGCAGAAGATCCCTTGTACATTCTATATACTTCGGGCTCCACCGGAAAACCTAAGGGTATGCTGCATACCTGTGCAGGGTATATGGTGTTTATTGCCTACACATTTAAAAATGTATTTAATTATAAAGAAAATGATATTTATTGGTGTACAGCCGATATAGGTTGGGTTACAGGGCATTCCTACATCCTATACGGGCCATTAGCCAATGGCGCCACCACCGTTATTTTTGAAGGCATTCCTTCTTTCCCAGAGCCGGATCGTTTTTGGTCTGTAATCGAAAAGCACAAAGTTACACAGTTTTATACTGCACCCACCGCTATTCGTGCCTTAGCAAAGGAAAGTACAGAATGGGTAGAAAAGCACGACCTCTCTTCCCTACGGGTGATTGGTTCGGTAGGAGAACCCATCAATGATGAAGCCTGGCACTGGTACAACGACCATGTGGGTAAAAAGAAATGCCCGGTTGTAGATACCTGGTGGCAAACCGAAACTGGCGGTATAATGATATCGCCACTGCCCTTTGTAACACCCACAAAACCTACCTATGCCACGCTTCCCCTTCCCGGAATCCAACCAGTGTTGATGGACGAAAAACGCAATGAAATAACCGATAATCAGGTAGATGGAAACCTTTGTATCCGTTTTCCCTGGCCCGGCATTGCCCGCTCCATCTGGGGCGATCACGAACGGTACAAACAAACTTACTTTTCCGCATTCCCCGGCAAATATTTTACCGGGGATGGTGCGCTAAGAGACGAAGTTGGGTACTATCGTATTACAGGCCGGGTAGACGATGTCATCATCGTGTCGGGGCACAACTTGGGTACGGCTCCCATTGAAGATAGTATTGCCCAACACCCCGCAGTTGCGGAAAGCGCCATTGTAGGGTATCCGCACGATATTAAAGGCAATGCTTTGTATGGATTTGTTATTCTGAAGGAAACCGGAGAAAGCAGGGATCGGGAGAATCTGAAAAAAGAAATCAATCAGTTAATTTCCGACCAAATCGGACCGATTGCAAAATTAGATAAGATACAATTTGTACCGGGCTTGCCTAAAACGCGCAGTGGTAAAATTATGCGTCGCATTTTAAGAAAAATTGCCGAAGGCGATTTTAGTAATTTTGGCGATACTACCACCTTGCTCGACCCCGAAATTGTAGAACTCATCAAAAATAATCGGGTGTAATTACTCCAAGCCGGCTTTAAAAACATTTGGAAACGTTACCTGTGCTCGCAGGTAACGTTTTTTATGATAAAACGCATTTTTTCGTTTCACAAACCTATATTATCTTTAATCTTCTATTTGTATTGAACCTCTTTTAACCCCACAAATTATGAGAAACAGATTTAACATGCCCTGGGAAGACAGACCCGAAGGTAGCAGCGATGTGATGTGGCGCTATTCGGCCAATCCGGTTATCGGGCGGTATCATATCCCTTCCTCCAACAGTATTTTTAACAGTGCCGTAGTCCCTTTCGGAGATGGGTTTGCCGGTGTGTTTCGCTGCGATAATAAAGCCGTACAAATGAATATATTTGCCGGCTTCAGCGAAGATGGAATCCATTGGAACATCAACCACGAACCAATTGTGATGCAGGCGGGCAATACACAAATGATTGAATCGGACTATAAATACGATCCGCGTGTGGTGTGGATTGAAGATCGCTACTGGGTTACCTGGTGTAATGGGTATCATGGGCCTACCATTGGCATTGCCTATACTTACGATTTTAAAGAATTTTTTCAATGCGAGAATGCTTTTCTGCCTTTTAACAGGAATGGCGTTTTATTTCCACAAAAAATTGATGGGAAATATGCGATGCTGAGCAGGCCGAGCGATAACGGTCATACCCCCTTTGGCGACATTTACATTAGTTTTAGCCCCGACATGAAATATTGGGGCGAGCACCGCTGCGTGATGAAAGTTACACCGTTTCCGGTGAGCGCCTGGCAGTGTACCAAGGTAGGTGCCGGGCCCATTCCGATTCTTACAAAAGAGGGCTGGTTGATGTTTTATCATGGTGTGATTACAACTTGCAACGGATACCGTTACGCCATGGGTGCCGCCATTCTTGACGAAAAAGACCCTTCAAAAGTTTTATATCGTACACAACCCTACCTGCTGGGCCCCGCAGCCCTTTACGAACTAACGGGAGATGTGCCAAACGTGGTGTTCCCTTGTGCAGCCCTTCAGCAAGACAATAAAGTAGCGGTGTATTATGGTGCTGCAGATACCGTAGTGGCCATGGCCTTTGGTTATTTAGACGAAATACTGGAATTTACAAAAAATAACAGCGTATAAAAAACAATGGGTTTCGGGTATAAATAACCTGAAAGATTTATTGGTTGAATGGGTGTTCGAAGAGGATGCTTCAACAGGCAACCTATGGGCGCGATGTTCTGGCAAGGCCTCTGAATTGCTCCCAAATGTAAAGTTTGATAATTTCTTAAAAACGAAAAACCCATTTGATTTCTCAAACGGGTTTATTATTTCTCAATCTGAGCCTAAGCCAATGTTGTTACTCCTGCACCACTAATCTGAAACCGTTCCCATGAATGTTCACAATTTCGATCTTATCATCATCCTTCAGGTATTTGCGTAGCTTCGCAATGTAAACATCCATGCTACGACCGTTAAAATAGGTATCGCTACCCCAAATTTTCTTTAAAGCCTGCTCTCTGGGCAACAGGTCGTTTAAATGATCGGCCAACATTTTTAGTAATTCGTTTTCTTTCGGAGAAAGGGTGTGCGTATTACTATTGTGTGTTAACTGCCGCAATTTAGGATTAAAATGGTAACTGGCCAAATTAAATTCCTTATTTTCTGATTCTTTATTTAATTCTTCGTTTCTTTTAAGAATTGCTTTAATTTTCAAAAGCAATACTTCGCTGTCAAAAGGCTTGGTAATATAGTCGTCGGCACCCAATTTATACCCTTGAATAATGTCTTCTTTCATGGTTTTAGCACTCAAAAAGAACAGGGGAATATCAGGATCCACATTGCGGATTTCTTCGGCTAATGTAAACCCGTCCATGTGAGGCATCATAACATCTAACAGGCACAAATCAAATTTTTCTCTTTGAAAAGCGGCCAAACCTAAGCGCCCATCTCTTTCTAAAGTAACTTCATAATCATTGAGTTCCAGGTAGTTTTTTAGCACATTTCCTAAGTTCAGGTCATCTTCGCACAAAAGCAGATGAGGTTTTTTTTGTTCCATAGTATTTATTTTAACTGTTTGACGCAAATTTAAAGTTAATTCTTTTGCTGTTACAAACAAGTGAAAACGAATTTTTTGTTAAAAGAAACCGCAAAATGGGTTGAAAAATAAAAGACCGGCCAAAAATTGGCCGGTCTTTTTGAAAATTTACCAGAATTCACCGTAGCGCCTTTCCCATAGCAACGGCCAATAGCTCAAAACTTTCGGCCACCCGGTTGGTAGGATCGAAGTTTTGAACTCTGTTCGACACGTCAATTGCAGTTCCAACGCCCCCGGGTATCCATCCGGTACCCCGTGGTGCTTTCGACTCTCCCTTTACTTCTTTAGCTCTTCCTTTGGCAACAATATTGTTTGGGTTCTCCTTTTCAACAATCGCGAGCTCAAAATCAACTAAAGCGGGTTTGGTGCCATAGTAGCGCCCTTTGCCCAGATCAATTGAGGTAGGAGTTAGGATGATAAGATATTTGGCACCCTCCTCCGAGCCGGCTTTTATTTTTTCTTTGCTGGCCTTCGTGAAATGTTCATTGAACCGTTTGATGAATTTTTCCTTTTTTGCATTGTTCCAGGCGTCTGCAAATTTATCGCCATCGCCCTGTTTTTTCTTGTTCAATTCTTCCTTTTGTTGTTCTATGAACTCATTTTCCGCCAAGTCAGACACCTGCATCCCCTCATAGTTGATAGAAGAAGCCAATGCTGTTTGCCCTTTTAAAACATCTAAGCCGCCTGTCTCCCATATTATTTTTTGTGATGAAGCTATTTGACTGATAATCAATGCGATAAAGATCGTAAGCGTTCCGGGTTTCATATATTTTCGTATTTTGTTAAAACAGCGAATTTAAGCAAACCCTGTAAATTAAAAATACCTGAATGAGGGTATTTTAGGCTTAAAACCAAGACCCGATAATGAAAACTGTTGGTGTAGCAGCATTTTTTATTTTTAATTGCTGATTTTTTTCAGATATTTACGATTTTATGAGCAAAATGATCGAAACGACAACCCACCATGACAGTAACTGGCTTTTTAATAACGTGAGTTAAGAAACAAGAATTTTTACTTAGAACCAAATAATTATGGCAAATACAGAAAAATTTTTAGAAGCAGTAACCCAGGGTTACACTTTTAAAGGAGAAAGTTACAAAATAGGCCGGGCCATGCTGAATGGCCAGGTGGTAGCCGATGC
>JBDHYK010000172.1:0-7262 GCA_039811305.1 Niabella sp. | reverse complement strand
TTTGCGATGGCATGGCAATAGCGAATCGTCTGCCCGGAACAAATGCCAAATTAAAAAACTACAGTTGAAGATAAGCACAAATGCTGAATAGTGTACTGTCTGCCCGAACAAAAGCTGAACAGTGATTTGTAGCCGAAGTTCATTCCGTCAGCCATGCTATTGCAAATGCACCTGTTGTGCGGTCGTTTTTAGTCACGCGATGCATACTGAAAGTACTACAAACTAAACTCTTCATAGTAAGCTACCTTGTTTTTATGGTCATACCATAAGTACTCCCAGTACTCGTATTCTTTACCCACCTTGTATGGTTTAATTTGTTCAATGGCTTTTTTGTCCCACCAGGGAAACTCTGCTCCAAAGGAAAGACCGTCATCATACGCTTCTTTTGACAAAGCCATTTTTTTGATACTCACGATTTTGTTGATCGTTGCTGTGTCACATTTGAATGCGATGAGGACTTTATAGTCAATTCCCATGAAGTCACCATAAGCATAAATGTCTTTTACGTCTTGGGTTGGGTCAACCTGTAAATGCTCTTTGAAACGTCTTTTGTTGTTTTCTGTATCAGCTTTCCAGTTGTCATAAGCAGGAAATACCTTGTCAACCAGTTGATTCTTCTTGTCGCTGATTTTTTGTCTTGTTTTCGAAACCGTTTGTTTTGTCTTACCAATTACGGCATCACCTTTTCTTTTTATCCTGTCACAGGATAAGAGTGTCAATATAAAAGCAATTGTCAATATGTTTTTAGAATAACGCAAGGTTGATTTAAAATGCCGCACAACTCTCAAATATACGAATGTTTGATATTCTGTCAAAAAAATATAATAAGTTCAAATCTTTCTTATTTTCAATAGGTTCGCCTCTAAAATAACTGTACTTATTGTGCGTTATTTGTATTTTACAAAAGATTGAAATACAAAATACGAATATCGCAAATACGGATAGCCCATAAAATAAAACTGGATAGGTTTGTTTTTGAAACAGGAGTGCATAATGGTGAAAACGTAATTTGGATTACTTTCCCATAGAAAACCAACTATGCGAAAAATCCTAAGTGTGTTGCTTCAGTTTGTTGGATGATATCCTACGGACTGTGCAACGAATGGCAACAAAGCCCGAAGTCAATTGACTCCGGGCTTTGTTGATCAAGGCTTTTTCTATTTGTCATAATGTTAGGCTATGACAGAATATTTAAAATTATTTTTCATTCGCAAGTTTTAAAATTTCTTCAATAAAATTATCACTTAACCAAACTGTTTTTGCTCTTAACTCATAAAGTAATGGCTTCAATTCTTTAATATAATTCCATTGCTTGGCTTTTAGTAGGACTCCAATTGTTCCTGTTACTTTTAGCCCAGCGTGTTTTGCGTGGAATCTCCCCAATGTTTCATCAAGAATTATTAAATCAGCCTCTTTTTCACTCGCCAATACAATTGCCTCGGCTTCTCCTTTGTCCAAGTCTAAGAAGAAAGTTAAGGATTTTACGTTTTGGATTTTCTCTATTTTAATCCACTCAATTTTAGATAAGTCCGTATAAAAGTCCTTGTTCTTACCTGCTTCTATTTCGTTAAATACTTCTTGCGGAATATAAATTTCATCGTATAAATCTTTTAAAAGATGTAGTTTCTCAATTTTTAAAAGCGAAATTATAGGAGTTGTGTTTGATACGATTTTAAGCATTTTCCAAGTCTTCGGTTAAATTTTCAACATTCAGAAATGATACATTGTATTTTGCCAATAGATCTAAAAATTCTATTCGTGACATTTCTAAAACCTTAGCGGCTGTTCCTGATGAAACTTTACCTAGCTCAAATAATTTTACAAGTGCAGAAACTTTAATTTCTTTACCAAAGTCGGATTTGCTCATTCTCATTGAATTTGCCAAATAATCCGGATAATCTATTGAAATAACTTGTGCCATTTTTTTACTTTTTATGTAGTCAAATTTACAAAAATCTTTTGAATTGAAACTTTGATTTTTGTGCGAGTAGTTTTGGACTGCCATTGCCAAACGGCAGTCTGTGAAGAAGTTCACAAACTTAAAATAGTAAAATATTTGTTGATTGAGAAAGATTTCAGACCAGCCACATTTTTTTAAAATCCATAGCTTTAAGTGATTTTAGCCAGATCCCGATGTCTTCCATATCGGGTTCAACAAGAATACTGAGCTTGCCGAAGTAAAGCTTGCCGAAGTAAAGCTTGCCGAAGTAAAGCTTGCCGAAGAAAAACCGCAATTACTTCCCTTCGGTCAGTGAAAACGCTGCGCGTAGTTCCGCTTCGCTATGTAGCGTTGATGCCCAATATGTTATATGCTGTGCGGGTTTTAGGGTTACACTTGTAGGGTTAATTTTAGGTGTCCCCCTAATCCTTGTTGAACAATTCTTAAAAGGGTTGATAGTTTGATGTCCGATGCGTCATTTTCAATCCTTGAAATGTAGGCCTTGTTTGTTCCGCACTTTTCTGCAAGTTGAGCTTGTGTCATGTTGAGCTTTGTCCGCGCTTCTTCCATGAGTGCTCCCAATTTGAAAGCCTCAAATTCCTGCTCCCACTTGTTACGGCTTGGTGTTCCTTTTTTTCCGTGTCGTTTGTCCATGTGATCGTCCCAATCAGTCAAGATTGCCTGCTTCTTTGTCTGCATAATATTGGTTTTTAAGTTCTATTGTTTTTTTTAATTCGTTCTTCGGTGTTTTTTGTGTCTTTTTTTGGAAGCCATTAAAAAGAATGATAAGTTGCCCTTCGTCAAAGCAAGAAAAAATGCGAAAAATATTGTAACCCACTTTTACTTTAATTTCAAAGATACCGTCAGTGCCCTCCATATGTTCAAAAAAAGTTTTGGATACCTTCCGTTCGGTTCTCACAATTGCAATCACATAATCAATCTTGTCTTTGACAGTTTCTGTCTGTTCGTTATAAAACTCCCAAAAATAATTTCGGTACACTTTAGTTCTACGAATGAACTGTTGTTCCATTTCACAAAGTTACCTAAACGGACAACAACCTCAAAATATATTTTTACGGATGTCTGTACGGTTAGTTACGGTTGTATAGCATATCGGCGTCCGGCTGCTTTGCGTTCGGGCTGGGAAATAGAAGCACTAAAGCTGAATTTAGCACTTTTGCCAATAGAAGTATTGCGAATATTCGGGATTGAGTTTTGCACTTCTGCCCGCCTTTCATAAATACCTTGTTGAACAAATGAAGCGAGGAATCACAGCTCAAAAAGACAAAGCAGTCCACACCAAATCAGACTACACTGAAATAGCAAAAGCCAGGTTAGGATTTGATATCAGCACCAGTCCCTGTTGCAAAACCGGTCGGATGGTTATCGTGATGCAGTTTGGAGCAAATGCGCCGCCTGTAAAGAGTAATGATCAGCGAAAACAAATAAAAAGTAATGATAAATAAGATCTGCAAATAGCGGAAAGGGCTTGCTATGCCACCAGGTTAAGAAATGTAGAAAAAAGAACAAAATCCGGCAGATAAAATAAAAAGCCACCCGTTTAGTTACTTTTACGCCTGGCGAATATTTCACCGACGAAAAAAATAATTTGAAACCAATCAAATAACAAGCTTTTTTTGATCCTTTGAAGAAATTTGACAAGCTTTTTCCTCTCAATCTAAACATTAGAATATTTAAAAACGTTAGCTTTGCTAAGATAGCGTTACTAACGACAGGCTTTCAATAAACAAAACAAAGTAATAAATAATTTGAATATGAGTAATTCTAAAGCAAAATCTCTGAACCAACTTGCTATTTCCGGCAAAACGTACCCATATTGCTCGCTAAAAGACCTTCCAGAAGGTTCTATCGAACATTTACCGTTTAGCATCCGTATTTTGTTAGAAAACGTGCTGCGCAATTATGACGGATTCAGCATCACGGATGAACACGTGAAAACCCTCACCAGTTGGACGCCTGCGCCTGCCGACAAAGACATTCCTTTTATGCCTGCCCGTATTCTGATGCAGGACTTTACCGGAGTGCCTGCTGTGGTAGATATCGCATCGCTGCGAGCCGAGTTTGTTCGCCATGGGAAAGACGGTCAGAAAATCAACCCAGCTATCCCTGTGGATTTAGTTATTGACCACTCGGTACAGGTGGACTTTTATGGAACCGATTACTCCTACGATAAAAATGTAGAATTGGAGTTTCACAGAAACAAAGAGCGTTACGAACTGTTGAAATGGGCTCAAAACGGCCTGAAAAACTTCACTGTGGTTCCCCCCGGCATGGGGATCTGCCACCAGGTAAACCTTGAGTACCTTGCAAAAGGTGTGATAGAAAGAGAAGGCTGGTTATTCCCAGACACACTGGTAGGAACCGATTCACATACCCCCATGGTAAACGGTATTGGCGTGTTGGGCTGGGGTGTTGGAGGCATTGAAGCCGAAGCCGCTATGTTGGGACAACCCATATTTTTTACCTGTCCTGAAGTGGTAGGACTTAAACTCACCGGGAAAATACCAAACGCCTGCACCGCTACCGATCTGGTACTGTCTATCACCCGAGTGCTGCGCGACAAAGGAGTGGTAGGTAAGTTTGTAGAAGTATTTGGCGATGGTCTGGATCATTTAACCGTAACGGACCGGGCAACCATCTCTAACATGTCGCCCGAGTTTGGATGTACGGTTACCTATTTCCCAATTGATCACCGCACCCTGGAATATATGCACGGCACCAATCGCACACCGGAGCAAATTGAAATTGTGGAAGCCTATTGCAAAGAAAACCTTCTATGGAGAACGGGGAATGAGCAAATTTCCTACTCATCGGTTGTTGAGTTTGATTTAGCCACGCTGGAACCCACTGTTTCAGGCCCGAAACGCCCCCAGGATAAAATATTCGTAAAAGATTTAGGATCGAAGTTTGCCGAATTATTAGAAAAGGAACATGACCGTGAATACCTACCGGTAACAGCCCGTCAGGAATCTGCCTGGCTCTCCGATGGTGGCTCTGGCACCGAGTTTACTTTTGGCAAAATTCCGGTAGAAGGAACCCTAACTCAGGAAGTAATTGCCGAGTCCATACATTGTGTTCGCATCAAATACAAAAACAAAGAATCTATTTTAAGCGACGGGAGCATTGTTATTGCTGCCATTACCAGTTGCACCAACACCTCCAACCCCGCCGTGATGATCGGTGCCGGGCTTTTGGCACGAAATGCGGTAGAAAAAGGGCTCAGAACCAAGTCTTGGGTAAAAACCTCACTGGCACCAGGCTCTAAAGTGGTAACACAATATCTGAAACGTTCCGGTTTAGACGTGGATTTAGATGCGCTTCGTTTCCATACTGTTGGTTACGGCTGCACTTCTTGCATTGGAAACTCTGGCCCCCTGCCTCCCCAAATAGCCGAAGCAGTAGATAAAGGCGATTTGGTAGTAGCATCGGTACTCTCTGGCAACCGAAATTTTGAAGCCAGGGTACACCCTCAGGTGAAAATGAACTTCTTAATGTCGCCCATGCTGGTTGTGGCCTACGCTATCGCCGGCAGGGTAGATATCAACCTGTTAGAAGATCCTTTGGATTATGATCCTAACGGAGAACCCGTGTACCTTAAAGATATTTGGCCCGGACGCGATGAAATTACATCAACCATTAATGACTGCGTAAAACAAGGCGATTTTCAGGAAGTGTACGATGTCATTTTTGACGGATCTACCGATTGGCAGAGCCTGGAAGTTAGTTTGGAAGAAAGCTATCGCTGGGATGCTCATTCTACCTATATTAAAGAAGCCCCTTTCTTTGAAAACCTAAAAGCCACGCCAGAGGCCTTAACCGACATTGATGGGGCTCGCGTGTTGTTATACTTAGGCGACTCTGTAACTACGGATCATATATCACCTGCAGGCTCTTTTAACGAAGCCAGTGCTGCCGGGCAATACCTGAAAGGCTTAGGCGTAGAAAGGGCCGATTTTAATTCATACGGATCGCGCAGGGGCAACCACGAAGTGATGATGCGGGGTACTTTTGCCAATGTTCGCATCAAAAATAAAATTGTTGAAAAAGAAGGTGGATTTAGCAAACACTTCCCCTCAGATACCGTAGGCACCGTTTACGACACCGCTATGGCCTACCAAAAAGAGGGAACCCCCTTAGTGATTCTGGCCGGGAAAGAATACGGTTCGGGCTCTTCCAGAGACTGGGCGGCAAAGGGCACCTTCCTGCTGGGCGTAAAAGCAGTAATTGCCGAAAGTTACGAAAGAATTCACAGAAGTAATCTGGTGGGCATGGGCGTAGCGCCATTAGTATTTGTAAATGGAGAAAACGCTACAAGCCTGGGCTTAGATGGTTCTGAGAGTTTCACAATTACCGGTCTTGCTGAAGATTTAAAACCCCACAAAATCCTGGATGTGAGGGCGCAGCACAGTAACGGCGCCGTAACGAGTTTTAAAGCAGAAGCCCGTTTCGATTCGGAAATTGAAATAGAATATTTTAAAAACGATGGTATTTTACAGTACGTTCTACGGGAGTACTTAAAAAACAATGGATAATCTTGCATGCCGCTTTTAAGGCTGTTTAAAATGCCTTAAAAAAATCCCTGTTGCCATACGGTAGCAGGGATTTTTTGTTGAACCCAAAGATCCCCACCTCGGTAGTAATTAATACGAAAATGATTTTTAACATAGATGGAAATTTTGCCGTATAATACCAGTCTGTCCCGAAAAATTCGGGAATGTGATAGCTGTTTAGGCCAATTTTATTGGTCTATTACGGATATCCTTTTCGTATTAATGGGTGAAATAGCTATAAAAGCCTCTTTCCCATCATGATTAGACCCCAAATTAAACAAGTTTCTATGCGGTAAGTTGTCCATTACCTGCCATTTTTTATTATTTTGCCCCGATAGGCTTTCATACTGCTTTTGTGGGCTGAAGTAAGCTTCGTGTTATAGGGGAAAACCACCCAAAATCCGTTTTTGTCATTATGCACTCCTGTTTCAAAAACAAACCTATCCAGTTTTAATTTTATAGGGTTCTCCGTATTCATAATATTCGTATTTTGTATTGCAATCCTCTGTATAAATACAAATAACGCACAATAGTACAGTTATTTTTGAAGCGAACCCATTGAAAATAAGAAAGATTTGAACTTTTTTTATATTTTTTGTAGAATATCAAAACATGCGTATATTTGAGAGTTGGCGGTCATTGTAGAAAAACGCACCCTAAAAATGACTGAATAAAAAAGATAAGTAAATTCTAAACCTAAAAATGTAAAAAATGAACGACATACTTAATACATACAAACCTGACAACTTTCA
>JBDHYK010000171.1:0-7264 GCA_039811305.1 Niabella sp. | reverse complement strand
AGATACTCTGCTGAAAGCGATAGACAGCGAGATGAAAAGTATTCAAACCAAGGGACCTTCAAAAGAAAATCTTGATAAAGTGAAAATGCAGTGGATAGAATCGAGGCGCACCGCCATAAAACAAAATGGCACCTGGCTGAATTATATTCTCACTTCAAAATTGGAAACTAAAAATATAGACCGCTTTTTGAACTACGAAAAATATGTTAATGCACTTACGCCACAAGCCGTACAGGACGCAGCTAAAAAATTGCTAACAGGTACCAGCCACGTAACGGCTATTTTAAGACCCGAAAAAAAGACAGAAGCAGTACCGGTACAATAAAAAAATGAATCCTTTTATAAGCAGGGTGTTTGGTAGCAAACAACCCTGCTTTTTTAATATACTGACGGGGAAGTAGTAGCGAATGCCTGTTCAGTAGTGTAGAAGTAGGCGAAAATTCATTATCTTTTGCCCTTCAAATGGATAAAAATAAGATAATGGCAGATCAGGATCGCCCCGTACCCAGTCAAAACGCAAATGACCACCTGGCCAATGAAAGAACGCTGTTGGCCTGGATCAGAACCAGCATCGCTATTATGGCATTTGGCTTTGTGGTAGTAAAATTTTCAATTTTTTTGAAACAGATGGCCTTTTTGGTATCGGGCGAAAAAGTGCAGGTGGCTCAAAATTCTGGCTCACACCCATTGGGCATCGGCATTGTAATTGCGGGCGTATTGGTATTGGTACTTGCTTATTTAAAGTACAAACAAACGGAAAAACAGTTACTTCGCAAACAGTTTCAGTCCTCGTCCACATTAATACTCTTATTGGTGATCGGAATCTGTGTGATGAGCGTGTTTTTAATTCTTTATTTAATGGATGCTGTTAAAATCTAAGTTAGGAAGAACCTATCCGTTACAATTTGCGTTATACCAAATTGAATACACGAAATATTTGAATGGAAATGTTAGAAAAAAAGGCTAAAAAAAATCTGTTCCTGATTGTTTTTTTGATTGTGTGCCATGTTGCAACCAGCCAGAATGGGTATTGGCAGCAACGCGTGAAATACACAATGGATGTGAATATGAATGTGCAAACGAACCGGTTTAATGGAAAACAGCGTTTGGAATATACCAACAATTCCCCCGACACACTAAAACGGGTGTTCTATCATTTATACTGGAACGCTTTTCAGCCGGGCAGCATGATGGATGAACGCAGCCAACGGCAGGGTACGATTCTGATAAACGGCAAACCCGATTGGGACGATCGGGTAAAAGACAGAATTTCCCTTTTAAAACCCAACGAAATAGGATACCAAAAGATCCTTTCATTGAAGATGAATGGGGTGCCGCAAAAGTTTGAAGTGGTGGAGACTATTTTAGCAGTAACACTTACCCGGCCTGTTTTACCGAAACAGAAAGTGGTGTTCGAAATGGACTTTGAGGCCCAAGTGCCTTTGCAGATCCGAAGGAGCGGACGCGATAACCCTCAGACGAAAGTACGCTATTCCATGAGCCAATGGTACCCTAAAATTTGCACGTACGATAAAAATGGATGGCAGCCTACCCCTTATGTAGGCAGAGAGTTTTATGGCGAATTCGGAGACTTCGAAGTAAATATTACCCTGGATAAAAAGTATAGTATTGGTGCTACTGGCTACCTTAGCAATGCCCAACAAATTGGTTATGGCTACGAAGTACCCGGAACAAAAGTAAGCAGACCTGCTGGCGACAAGCTTACCTGGAAATTTGTAGCTCCCAATGTTCATGATTTTATGTGGGCCGCCGATACAGCGTTTATTCATAAATCAAAACAGTTGCGAAACAACCTCACGCTCCATCTTTTGTACAAACCCGGCGAGAAACCTGCCGAAGAATGGGAAGATATTCTGATAAAAGCAGAAAAGGCATTTCCTTTTATTGAAAAAAATTTTGGAGCTTACCCTTACAAGCAGTACTCTTTTATTACCGGCGGCGATGGGGGCATGGAATACCCAATGGCTACCCTGCTGGCAGGCCCCGGAGCCTGGTTGCATGAGCTGATGCATAGTTGGTATTACGGGGTGCTGGGTACTCACGAAGGCAAGAACCATTGGATGGATGAGGGCTTTACCACATTTTCCGAAAACGAAGTAAAAGCATGGCTCAATGATATTAAGGACACAGCACAAATTGCAGACTATCGGAATTATTTTGCTCTCGCCAAATCGAATTTGGAGGAGCCCATGATAACCCACGCCGACCATTTTAACACCAATCTGGCTTACGGAGTGGCCACCTATTCTAAAGGAGCCGTTTTTTTGTCTCAGTTGGGGTATATTACGGGGGACAGCCTACGCAATAAAATTTTATTGAATTTTTATAATACCTGGAAATTCAAACATCCCGATCCGGATGATTTCATCAGAGTGGCCGAGAAAGCAAGTGATATGAAATTAGATTGGTATCAGCAATACTGGATCAACGGTACCCGAAAAATTGATTATGCCATTGACAGTGTGTGGGAAGAAAACGGAAAAACAGAAATTCGCCTGCGAAGAGATGGGCTAATGCCTATGCCAATTGATTTTTTAATTACTTTTCGTGATGGAACCAGAGAACTGCATTATATACCTTTAGATTTGATGTATGGCATAAAGCCCAACGAAAACCCCCATCTGGTGCGTAAGGTATATGCACCCTGGCACTGGACCAAGCCCACTTATACAATTGAAAGCACTGGAAGAGTCATGGACATACGCATAGCCGAAATTGATCCTTCCCATCGTATGGCAGATGTACAACGCGCCAATAATAAACTGGAATTACGCTATTAAATAAGGCGTTTCGCCCCTCTCCTTTTTGGGTTCGCATCTGCGTCATAGGCGGCAAGGGGTGGGTCGGGCTTTTGTTTTATCCCTATAGTAATCTGTTTTGTTTTTTGAGGGTTAGATTTGAGGGTAACTTTTATAGTTACTTGTTTTACAGTCGGATTCTGGGGAAGTACTAAACTGTTCTTTTCGAAAGTTCCGTAATCTGCGGTAAAAAAGAGTTCTTTTTCTGTCAAAGGCCTCCAACTGCCATCGCTCATTTTTGCATCAATATTGATGTAATTATGAGTTCCTTTTTTCAGGCTGTCCGTATATAAATTAAACTGAAACGACTCTATGGTCTGAGCTTTGCTTACGAAACCAGCAACAATAAAAACTATTAGAATGGATATTTTCTTCATATTAAAAAGTTTGTCAGAATAAGGACGATAGCCGCCGAAGAAAAGTTTGCTTTACCTGTTTTCAGTAATCAGTGAAAAAATGTATATTATTGATTATGAAGTAATTGTCGTTTGTACAACTGTATAGTATTTTCCAAACCTAAGTAGAGGGCATCGCAAATAAGTGCATGGCCAATGCTAACTTCAGCTAACCAGGGTATGGTTTGGCTGAAAAATTGAAGATTTTGCAGATCCAGATCGTGGCCGGCATTGAGACCCAAACCCAATTCATTTGCTCGTTTTGCTGCTGCGAGATAGGGCGCTACAGTGGCTTCTTTATTTTGATGATAGTGGCGGGCATACCCCTCGGTATATAGCTCAATGCGATCGGTGCCGGTTTCGGCCGCCCCTTCCACCATCTTAACGTCCGGATCTACAAAAATGGAAACTCGGATACCGGCTGCTTTAAAAACTTTAATAATCCCTTGTAGGTATTTTTGGTTTTTTACGGTGTCCCACCCGTGGTCGGAGGTAAGCTGCCCCAGTGCATCGGGCACCAGGGTTACCTGCTGCGGTACGGTTTCTAATACCAATCGTACAAATTTATCTTCGGTACAGTTTCCTTCGATATTCAATTCCGTGGTGATAATCTGTGTAATATCCTTTACATCCTGGTAACGAATATGCCGCTCATCGGGGCGGGGATGCACTGTAATGCCATCGGCACCAAATTTTTGGGCATCAACAGCTGTTTTTACTACATCGGGATTATTGCCACCCCTGGAGTTTCTAAGTGTAGCAATTTTATTTATGTTGACCGAGAGTTTTGTTGTTGTCATGAGGCAAAGTTAATCAACTTTGCACGAGTTTTGTATGTTCATAGTAGGGCACTTCGTCATGGCTTTCTGCTTCCTGTTGGTTCCAATAGGCTTGGGTAACAATATGGCCATTTTCCGTTTTCAACATTCTGCCAAAAATGGCATTTATGGGATTAAAGGATAAATCTGTTACACCAGCAACAAATAATTCGGGTTTAGGAGCTGCCTCTTCCAATTTTGTGGGTTCGTTTGCTCCTTCTGTGGTTTTTGCAGCAGGTTTGGCTGCAACTTTTGGAGGTGGTGCCGGGATGATAACAACGGTATATCCGTTGAATACCAAAAGATCTTTTAAGAAAGAAGCCCGATCGTTCGAAATATTTCGCTCAACAATGGCACATTTAATGCCTTCTAATTCTTCAAATTCGTGATTTTTATTAATAGCCATAGAAATCTATATTTTTTAAAACCCCTTTGGTTTATAATGATAAAAATAAATTAAAGTCCCAATCGTTCCTTCATTTATTCTGTTTTGCACAATATCAGTTTGTTCTCCCTTTTATAAAGCCGGTAGTTTTTTACTTGCGCAGAGGGATTGAACAAACTGAAGGGAATTATTCAAAATCACCAAAGCGTTTGTACCAGAGTATGGATGTAATCATACACACCGCTTACAACACCGGTAGCAAAAATTCCCAGTACCGATACAAGTAAAGCCACCAATGGGTAAGCATGGGTACGAATGGGTGCCAGCGGATAATGGTTTTCATCCATAAACATTGCTTTTATAATCCTCAGGTAGAAGAACAGGGAAATAACCATGTTGAGAACCGCTATAGTGATCAATAAATAGTCTCCTGTACCACCGGCACCACTTAGTATCAGAAAAAACTTACCAAAAAAGCCGGCAGTTGGCGGAATGCCTGCAAGCGAAAACAGGGCAATAGCGAATATCCAGCTCAGGGTAGGATTGGTTTTATAAAACCCTTTGTAATCGCTGATCTTCTCCTTCCCGGTTTCTTCAGCTACAACCGTAATAACACCAAAAGCGGCCAGGTTGCTGAACAAATAAATGAGTACGAAATAAATTAATGAACTGGTACCCAGTATTTTACCTCCCAAAATACCAATAAGAATAAACCCGACCTGCGAAATGGATGAAAAGGCAAGAAACCGCTTGAGATTGTTTTGCCGCAGAGCAAAGAGGTTACCGATAACTAATGAGGCCACAGCCAATATTGCAAATATTCGGTACCAGTCTACCTGCATTTTTTCAAATGCATTGAAAAAGAGGGTAGTCATTACAAAAACCATACTACCTTTTGAAATAACCGAAAAATAAGAAGTAACTGGTATCGGTGCTCCTTCGTAAACATCGGCTGTCCACAAATGAAATGGTACTGCAGATATCTTAAACCCGAATCCTGAGATAACAAAGATCAAGCCCATAATAAGCATCGGGTTGTTATTTAATAATTGCTGAAGACCTGTGTAATTTATGGTTCCGGTGGCACCATACATTAAGGAGATGCCAAACAATAATAGGGCAGATGCAAAAATGGACGACATGATATATTTCATCCCCGCTTCGGAAGAACGTTTTAGCTCGAGATCGAAACAGGCAAGGGCTGCCAGAGGAATGCTGGCCAGTTCCAAACCCAAATAAAACATCAATAGGTTTTGAGCGCTCAGCATAAAAAACATCCCCAGCAAAGTAGAAAGCATCAAAATATAAAATTCCGGCGCGTGCTTGTGATGGAGCAACCAGTTGTAGGATTGAAGAGAAATAATTAAAACACCTAAGTTCAGGATGTTTTTTTCCAGGCTGATGAGCTCATTGGTATAAAACATTGTGCCAAACAGGTTGCCGGATGCCTGCCCAAGGAAACCCACTATCAGATTGATGAACAGTAATACATTGATCCAGGTAAAAAGGGTTCTGTTACTCCATTCTCTTTTCATCAGTTTGGCAAATAATAAGATGAATATGATTGCTGTAATCAGCAATTCCTGTTTCATCAAAAGAAAAAAATGTTCCATCAATAATTTTTTCTATCTTTTTTTGATATAAATGGTTTCAATTTCCCAACCTCTGGTCTTTCGTGCCTAACAGAGGCTCCGTGCTGTTACTTTCCCAATAGTCCTAATTTAGAACTAATAAAATCGGTAGCAGGATTGATCAAATCCAGTACAATAAACGGCATCAGTCCTACAATCAAAATGCCGATCATAAGCAGGCCGGTTGCCAGCTTCTCGTTCCAGTGGGCATCTTTAAAACGAATATCAGTTTTTCCCTGTACCGTTAAAGGCCCCATAATTACCGAGCCAATTACTCTTAAAATATATACAGCGGTTACTACAATAGAGGCACAGGCAGCTATTGTGGCCACATGATAAAAAGTACCTGCTTTTTGCCATCCCCCCATAAATACAGTCATTTCGGCTACAAAGCCACTAAATCCGGGTAAGCCAAGGGATACAAATCCGACAACGATGAATGCAGAGGAAATGAAGGGCGTAATTTTAAGCAAACCGCCCATTTTAGCAACGTCGCGGGTGTGGGTGCGTTCGTAAATCATACCAATGACAGCAAAGAAAAGGGCTGTCATCAAGCCGTGGCTTACCATTTGCAACACGGCACCATTGATGGCTGTTTTTGTAAGAAGCCCGATTCCTAATAATACAAAGCCATTGTGGCTTACCGAAGAGTAGGCGTTGATGTACTTTAGATCTTTTTGCATCATGGTAACGAAGGCGCCGTACAACACGCCAATACTTGCTAATACAATGATTATATTGGAATAATAAGCTGCACCGTCCGGCATCAGGTAGGTGGCAACCCGCAAACATCCATATCCTCCTAATTTCATGGAGATACCTGCCAGAAACATAGAGGCGGCAGTAGGGGCTGAGGAGTGACCATCCGGTACCCAGGTATGAAAAGGAAACAAAGCCGTGAATACGCCAAAGCCAATAAACACAAATGGAAAGAAAATCCTTTGTAATTCGGCAGAAATATTTTGTTGTGCAATTTGGAGTATATCAAAACTGTGTGCTCCTCCGATGTTGGTATTCAAATACAACCCTGCCAAACCCACAAACACTAATCCCGAACCGGCCATCAGCATTAGAATAAGTTTGGTGGCGCTGTACACCTTACGCCCGCTGCCCCAAATGCCAATAAGGAGGAATTTAGGAATTACCGCCATCTCTAAGAAAAAGAACATGGTAAACAGATCCAAGGAAATAAAGAAGCCGTAAGCGCCAAGGCTTA
>JBDHYK010000170.1:0-7332 GCA_039811305.1 Niabella sp. | reverse complement strand
AAGAAGAGCAAACAAAAAATGAAGTGTCGCTGTCGGTGCAGCTCAGGCCTCGGGCCGAATATCGCAATGGTGCCTATCGTCCTTTACAGGAAGGAGAAGCGCCTGCTATTTTAATAAATAACCGGTTTCGCCTGAACCTGGACTACAATCATTCAGATCTGCTGAAATTCCATGCCTCGCTTCAGAATGTAAATATCTGGGGGCAGTCGAATCAGGTACAAATTTCCGACCCCAGTGGTGGCATGTCGGTTTTTGAAGCCTATGGAGACATCAAACTGGGAAAAACACTTCGCACAAAAATTGGCCGGCAGATGATTGCTCTTGACGACGACCGCCTCTTCGGCACCCTTGACTGGCACCCTGCAGGGCGAAGCCATGATGCTGTGAACTTTTATACCAAGAATAAAAAAGCAGAGTTTCAATCCTGGTTGGCGTTCAATCAAAACTATAAGGCGGGAGGATTGAATATCAATAATCCGGTAGGTCAGTTTTATTCGCCCACAGATGCACAGCCTTATCAGCACATGCAATTACTTTACGGGAAAATAAATATTACAGACAAGTCGTACTTGTCATTGTTGTTTAATAATCTGGGGTTTAAGACCGATGATATAAAAGCCGGCGTTGTGAGTTCCGGTAAGGTACATAATATGCAAACCTTTGGTGCAAACTGGTTTGGAACCCGCGGGAAGCTAAAAACACAGGTTTCAGCTTTTTACCAATCGGGGAAAGCTGCCAATGGAAAAAGCAAAAGTGCTTATTTGCTTTCCGGATCTGCCGGCTACCAAGTATCTCAACCGATAAACCTGACAGTTGGAATTGATTATTTAAGTGGAGACAGCGCCAAGAGCACGGCTTCCACTACTCGGGTCTTTGATCCGCTGTATGGCACCCACCACAAATTTTATGGGTTTATGGACTATTATTACGTTGGAAATGGCCACTCCAATGTTGGCCTTGCTGATGCTTTTTTGAACTTGGGCTACAAATACAGTGCTAAAACAAATTGGGCGGTTGCTGCGCATTGGTTTAATGCAGCCGGCAAAATTGTAGATGGATCTAAGAACAAACTGTCCTCCAACTTAGGCAGCGAAATAGATATAAGTTTTACCCACCAGCTATACCCAATGGTGTCGGTCATGGGTGGCTATTCTACTTATTTTGTTTCTCCTTCTTTAAAAGTAGTAAAAAACACACCCAACGCCCGCAATTGGCAAGACTGGCTTTGGCTAAGCGTCAATATCAACCCAAAAATATTCAGTGCCCGTTTTTAAGGGTACATCATTACTAAAGTGAGAGTAAAAAAAAGGGTCGTTTCAATAGAAGCGGCCTTTTTTATCTACTTTTACCTACACTTATCGTTTTTATTGCGGGTTTCTCTGCGTCAGCTTTTTTCCAAAGCCTGGCTAATATCATAAATTATATCGTCAACATGCTCCAATCCTACAGAAATTCGGATAAGGCCGGGTGTAATGCCTACTGCCAGCCGATCCGCCTCGCTCAGTTTTCCGTGTGTGGTACTGGCCGGGTGGGAGGCAATGCTGCGAGTGTCGCCCAAATTAGGGGTTAGCGAAAGAATCTCCAGGGCATCCATAAATTTTTTCCCTGCTTCAATACCACCTTTCAACTCAAAGCAGACGATTCCACCACCGGCTTTCATTTGTTTTTTTGCAATGGAATACTGAGGGTGGGAGGGGAGAAACGGGTATTTCAAACCCGAAATTTTTGGATGGTGTTCAAAAGCTTGTGCCACCTGCATTGCATTTTCTGAATGTTTTGTAATACGCACTTCTAACAGTTCTAAGCTTTTTGTAAGCACCCAGGCATTAAAAGGTGAAAGTGCCGGGCCCGAATTTCGACAAAATAAATATACTTCGTGAATTAATTCTTTTCGCCCTGTAATCACGCCTCCCAGCACGCGCCCCTGCCCGTCGAGCCATTTTGTAGCAGAGTGAATAACCAGGTCGGCACCGTAATCGGCAGGAGTTTGCAAAACAGGTGTGGCAAAGCAATTGTCCACATTGTAAATAATATTGTGTTTTTTACAAAATGCACCCGCAGCCTCCAGGTCAATAATTTCTAATTGTGGATTGGTGGGCGTTTCTAAATAAAGCATTTTGGTAGTGGGTCTTACCGCTGCATCCCATGCAAAATTGTCTGTGGTGTCGAGCAGGGTGTGCTCAATACCATATTTTGCAAGAAACTTAGTTACTACGGTGTTTGTTCCTCCAAACATAGACCGGCAACAAAGCAGGTGATCCCCTGCTTTTAGGAAGGCCATAAAGGAGCTAAAAACGGCGGCCATTCCACTGGCTACCGCAAAACCGGCTTCGCATTTTTCCAATAGCGCCATTTTATAAGCGAACTCATCTATAGTTGGGTTGCTGTATCGGCTATAAATATTGTCGTCCACCTCATCTGCAAAAGCCGCCCTCATGCGTTCAGCCGTTTCAAATGTGAAACTACTGGTTAAGAATAAGGGTGTGGAATGTTCTTTATGTGCGGTAATTTCTGTCTGGGTTCTAATGGCCAGGGTAGTTGGGTGTAATTTCCTGTCGTTCATGTATCCGATCCGGCTTTTTTGTTGCTTTATTAATGTTTTTGGGGTTCTTTTTTTAAAAACTAAATCTCTGTTCGATTCACAATCACCTTAGTTTTTATATTGGCGCCTGCTTTTACGAGGGTTATTGCCACAGAACAGTATTTATTCATAGAAATTTCTACAGCCCTTTTGGCTTTGTCTTCATCAACGTTTCCCGTAATTTCAAATACCAGGTCTATCTCTTTCCATAATGAGGGTTCCGTGCCTGCTTCGCGTTCTCCATTTACGATTACTGTATAGGCTGTAATTTCCTGTTTTTGTTTTTTTAAGATGCTGATTACGTCAATACTGGCGCAGCCAGCCAATGCGTTCAACAACACCTGCATAGGGCGGGCACCGTAGTCTTGTCCTCCCATATCGGGGTTGGTATCTAATTTGATAACCGTGCCATTATCATTGATCGTATCAAATCCATAATCGCCGTGTACGCGTTTTAGTGTTACAGTTGCCATGTGTTTGTGTTTTAATTCTCAAAAATATTTTATTTTTTTCTACTTTCCTAATCGGTTAGCAACAGGTTGTCTATCAGCCGTACTTCTCCCAGAAATGCAGCAACCAAGGCTACTAATGGAATTTTGCCATCCCAGTTTTGCACCGGTTCTAAAGTTGCTGCATGGGCTATGGAAATATAATCGCACCGAAATCCTGCATCGAATAGATGTTTTTTGGATTGTTCCAGAAGATTGGACAACTGGCCGGGGTGTAGCATTGTTTTCAAAAATAACAAGGTTTGGTACAATTGGGCAGCAGTGGTTCTTTGTTCTGCCGAAAGCCTCAAATTGCGGCTGCTCATGGCCAATCCACTGGCTTCTCTTTGAGTAGGTTCTATCTGCATTGTTATCTTACCAAAATTTGGAACTAAAGCTAATAATCTATTGATAACCATGCACTGTTGGTAATCTTTTTGACCAAAAAACACTTTATCGGGTTGAACAATTTCGAAAAGGCGGTCAACCACCTGGCACACACCCTGAAAATGCCCCGGGCGAGAGCTGCCTTCAAAAATTTGTTCAAGCTCGCCTAAATCGTAATGCCGGGTGGGCGGTGTTGGGTAAATTTCAGTAACTGTGGGTAAAAAAACCACATGGCACCCTCCGTCGAAGAGCATTTGAACATCTTTTTCAAGGGTGCGCGGGTATTTTTCCAAGTCTTTTTTGTCGTTGAACTGAGTTGGGTTTACAAAAATACTGCAAACGGTACGATCGCTTTTTTTATTGCAGGCTTCAATCAGGCTGATATGCCCCTGGTGCAAGGCTCCCATGGTAGGAACAAAGCCAATAACCTGCTTTTTTGTCTTTTTTCTATTCAGATAGATTTGAAGACTTTTTTCGTGTTTAAACATCCACATTTGCGCAAAATAGAATATTACAGGTAAATATTACAGTTTTTTGGCTAAAAAATCGTAATTTTGCAAACTTTATAAAGCGGGAAGAGCATGTCAACAAAGAAAAGAATATTATTTATAGCCAACGAAATGTCGCCTTACCTTGAGTTGACAGAGTTTTCGGAAATCGTTAATCAGTTAGCAATCAAGGCCAATGAGAATGGTTTTGAAGTGCGCTGCATCATGCCTCGCTTTGGCGTCATCAACGAACGGCGCCACCGGCTACACGAGGTGGTGCGGCTTTCGGGAATTAATGTAAGCGTGGACAATGATGATATTCCTCTGCAAATTAAAGTTGCTTCCCTGCCAAGCGCCCGGCTTCAGGTATATTTTCTTGAGAATGAAGAATTGTTTAAGCGAAAAACACTTTTTCACGATGAAGAAGATAAGTGGTTTGAAGACAATGATTTACGAACAGTATTTTATTGCAAAGGAGCTTTAGAAACCGTGAAAAAATTTGGCTGGTCGCCCGATGTGATTCATTGTAGCGGTTGGATGACGGGGCTAATACCTTTTTATTTGAAAAATGTATATCGGCGCGAACCTGTTTTTACGCATAGTAAAACAGTTTACACTATTGGAGAAACTACATTCGCCGAAAAACTTGGGAAAGAATTTGTTCAAAAAGCAATGATCCACCCATCACTTACTGCTAAAGATCTTGAAGTTTTTAAAGAAGGAAGTAACTTAACCATGATGCGGGGTGGTGCTACATTTGCTGATGCCATCACCTTTGGTTCGGAAAATATTGATAAAAAGTTAGCTACCGAGTTTGCCAAAGTAAGAGGTAAAAAGACATTACCGTTTAAGGCCGAATCTGATTTAACAGAGTATTTACAACTGTATCACGATCTTGCAGACTAATTTGACAATTTTTACGAATCAATATCATAAATGAAACGGAGTTTTCTATTTGCAACCGGGGTTTTGTTCCTTTTTTCTGCTATCCTTTTTTTCTCCTGTAAAAAAATATTTGAACCAACCGATTTAGGGTTGGATCTGATACCCGAAGTGGACAATATTCATACTTTTGATACTACTTTAGAGGTTTTGTCGTACAATAATATTTTTGATGTGAATCAGGATAGTACCCGTTCGAATATTGCATTCATCCAAATTTTAGGCAATATAAACAACGATCCTTTTTTTGGCAAAACCCAGGCAGAACTATTTTTTGATGTGGCTCCGGGAACCCGAACTCCGTTTGGTAATGCTCCAAATAAATTGACCTTAGATTCGGTAGTTTTAGTACTTAGTTATTATCAAACCTATGGCGATACAGCCCAGCCTCTCAACATTCAGGTATCAGAATTGGCCCAATCCAACAATTTCATACCCGATTCTGCCTATATGATTAAAAATAATCCTTTTATAACCACTAATATTCTGGGTACTAAGTCTGTAATTCCTTATACGTTAAAAGACTCAGTAAAATTACCACTTGGCAATATAAAAGGTGAGGCCGATACGGCTACAGCTCGTCAGCTTCGGATAAAACTGAATGACAGTTTTGGTAACCGCCTGTTGTCCTACGATACTTCTGGCGTTAATAATGCTTACCAAAGCGACTCTGTTTTCAGAACATTTTTCAAAGGATTTGCACTAAAATCCACGGGTATGGGCAATTCTCTTTTAGGATTTAATCTTACAGGTAATAGTAAATTGGCTGTTTATTATAAGTATGAAAACAAAACAACAGCAGGAGATATTGATACAGCCGTAACCTATTTCCCATTTAACCCGCTTACATCACCAACCGCAAACTATATTGTAAGAGACTACAGTGGAGCTCCTGTTTTGACAGGCTCTGGAGATAATATTGCCGATAATCTTGTATATATTCAGGGCACACCCGGAACTTATGCCACTCTGAGAATTCCGGGTTTGAAAGGATTTAAAAATAGCGTTATTCACCTGGCTGAGTTGAGTATGGAATCGGTTTATGACAGTAAGGATACACTATTTTTTGCACCAGGAGGGCTATTTATTGATGCCTGGGACTCCACTACGGCAAAATATACAACCATACCCAACGTGATGAGTTTAAATCCAAGGGTTACCAACACATATCCTCAAAGCATAAATGGATACGATATTGTAAATTATGCTTCATTTGGTTCGTATTATAAAAACGCATACGATTTGGTGGGAAATCCTATAAAAAAATGGAGGTTTAACCTAACAAGATATGTTCAGGGTGTTGCCAAACAAACAACACAACCAAAAGATTTAAGACTTTATGCCCCACATTATAATACAATAGCAAATGGCGATAACCCCACGGCAACGCTTCCGGTGGTTGTAGAGCCTATGTATTCAGTAATCAACCGATATGTGTTGGGCATGGGAAGGGTACGATTGGGCGGTGGCCAGCATCCTACACAGAAAATGAAATTACGAGTTGTATATTCGAAAGTATAATTTTTTTGTTGGTAAATTTCGTTAAAAGGGGTTGAGGGGCTATCTTTGCAGCCTTGTTTTTCATAGATAATAATAATTTATGCCGTATTTATTTACTTCAGAAAGTGTTTCAGAAGGCCATCCTGATAAAGTAGCCGATCAAATTTCAGATGCACTTATTGACAATTTTTTGGCTTTCGATCCACAATCAAAAGTAGCTTGCGAAACAATGGTAACAACCGGCCAGGTGATATTGGCGGGTGAAGTTAAATCAAAAGCCTATTTGGATGTTCAGGATATTGCCCGTAGCGTAATTGCGAAAATTGGCTATACCAAGAGCGAATATATGTTTGAAGCACATTCCTGTGGTGTTCTTTCTGCTATTCATGAGCAATCGTCTGATATTAATCAGGGGGTGGATCGTAAAACAAAAGAAGAGCAGGGAGCAGGCGACCAGGGTATGATGTTTGGTTATGCTACCAACGAAACGGCTAATTATATGCCTCTCGGCCTGGATCTGGCGCACAGCTTATTAATAGAGTTGGCTGAAATTCGCAGAGAAGGTAAGCAAATGACCTATCTGCGTCCTGATTCGAAAAGCCAGGTTACATTGGAATATGATAATAATAATAACCCTGTTCGGATTGACGCTATCGTTGTTTCCACGCAACATGATGAGTTTGATACTGAGCCAAAAATGTTGGCTAAGATCAATAAGGACGTAAAGGAAATTTTGATACCTCGTGTGATTGAAAAGTATCCGCGCTACGAAAAACTATTCAATAACAAAATAAAATACCATATTAACCCTACAGGAAAGTTTGTAATTGGCGGTCCGCACGGCGATACGGGTATTACAGGTCGTAAAATTATTGTGGATACCTATGGTGGAAAAGGTGCTCATGGCGGCGGGGCTTTTAGCGGAAAGGATCCAAGTAAAGTAGAT
>JBDHYK010000169.1:0-7350 GCA_039811305.1 Niabella sp. | reverse complement strand
ATTGCTCTGCTTGCTCAAATGTGTGACCACACACTTCCATAAGGGTTTCAATAACCCATTGAAAAGTGTTGACCTCATCGTTCCACACAATTAACTGGCTGGAGGAAACCGTAGCGGTAAGAACGTCTTCTTCCAACTCAACTTGTGTGCCCGTACCCTTGATACTTTGTATCATACCTGCAAAGATAAAAAATATACAAATAAAAGATTGGGAATTTCTTTTGCGGGGCGATCTCTCATTCCACTGCGTTCCATTCGGGATGACCCAAACCAAACAATCGCGAACGTCACCTCGACCGAAGGGAGAGGTCTCCTGAACAAAGGAAAAGATCCCTCTATTCGTTCGGGATGCCGTCAGGTTTAATGTCTTCAGAATGGTTCTGTGCTCTATAAATAATAAGTCTTTTGATTTTTACCAGTTTAGGCGCCTCTTTCGGTTCGGTGCCGCGTGAAGCGCGGCAGCCTGAGGAACGAAGGCAGAAGCGAAAGTAGCGCCGTTGCAGTTACGCTGCCCGCCGGCGGCAGAGGCAAAACCTAACTTTTCAGCGTCTATGAATACCCGTAGCGTAATTTTATTATCAATATCAAAAACTATAAAAAATCGTCCGTCATTCCTAATGAAGCGAAGCGGAATGAGAAATCTCCCTGAAACAGGAAGATCCCTCACTTCGTTCGGGATGACGACCCTAAACTTAAAAAGGAAAGGTCATTTTCGAATGAAGCGAAGCGGAATGAGAAATCTCCCTGATAGGTGGGAGATTCCTCCCTGCGGAAACCCTCTTTTTCCACTTTTTTGTTTGCCCAAAAAAGTTGAGCAAAAAAGGGCAGCCGGAAATTATCGCAAGCTATTTCCGGCGGGAATTACTATCAGCGATCTGCTCGGCAAATCATCTTTGAATAAGGGCTTGCGCCAGAATCCCCCTGTCGCTGGAGCCATTTACTTTGCAGAAAGAGAAATCTCCCTAAAACCGGGAGATCCCTCTCTTCGTTCGGGATGATGTTTTTTTGGGTATTCGTTTTGTATAACGATCGGGACGGTTCCACTTTTTCCGGCGATATTATCGAGTGCAGTTTTTTAAAATAATCCTAACTTTGCGGCGCAATGATGATTCAGGTATTAAAATCAAAAATTCACCGGGTAACCATTACCGAGGCGGATCTGGACTATATAGGCAGCATTACAATAGATGAGGATCTGATGGACGCCGCCGGACTGATTGAACACGAAAAAGTGCAGGTGGTGAACGTGAATAATGGCGAAAGGCTGGAAACCTATATCATCAGGGGCAAACGAGGTTCGGGTACGATTTGCCTGAACGGCCCGGCTGCCCGCAAGGGAATGAAAGGCGATGTGCTGGTGATTATTTCCTATGCAACCCTGTCTGTAGAGGAAGCCCGCACACATGTACCCCTTGTGGTGTTTCCAAAAGAAGGGAATCGTCTTTGACCGTTTTCTATTCGTGAAAAATAACCTGGGTATTTCCGATCCAGAAAAAATCTCCTTCCTTTAAAACAGCTTTTACCATTTGTGGCAGGCGCTGCGAATTTTTGGCGGAATTGTAAAAAGTGCCGTTTTTGCTTGGCTCGCTATCTTGCAATTTATAGGTGTAAGCACCATTTGGATTGGTGAGCCTTAAAATTTGACAGTGATTTTTTGAAATAAATTTGTCGGAAGTTTTAATGGCGATATCCGCTGCCTTTTCCACAACACCCTCTGCCCGGCGGCCAATGGTGGTTAGATCCTTAGTGATGAAAAAATGTTGCGGTTCGGTGAGAATATTGGGTACGATTTCTAAATATGCAGTATTAACAATTTCTCTGCCTTCGCCAGCGGTTTCCCGCGTGAGGAGTTGTATAAGCGGATTCTCTGCACCTGCTTCTTGCCCTCGGTGTAAAAAACTGCTTACCTCACGCCCGGTTTTAAAACGGTCTTGTGGGTTTTTCTTTAAACAATTCTTTACTAATTCGGCTAACCATTGCGGAATGTCGCAATGGTCAATGGTTACCAGTTCTTTTAGTTCGAACGCGTTCATCCGAGCCTGACAGATATCCGGAATTTCCGCCATAATATGCTTTTCCTCCAATTCCTGCATAGCAACACCCGGCTTGTATTGCAGAACAGGGAAAGGAACCTGTCCGGTTAACAGTTCGTAGAGTACAATTCCCAAACTATAGATGTCAGAGGGGGTGTCCACCTTGGCTGCCGTCCATTTTTCGGGTGCTTTGTATTCGGCCATGCCCTCTTCTTTTTTACTGCGTCGCACGGCATCGGGATCGGTAAAGGAGAGCCCAAAATCAATGAGCACATACCGGTAGGTACCCGACTTGTTTTGAACCCGAATGATGTTTTTTGTATTGATGTCGTTGTGGATAACCGCATGTTTTTGCGCCTGGGTGGCGCCGGTATTTGTTGCAGAAGTTGCTTCGAGTTGATAATGATGACAATAGTTGAGTGCAGAGGCTATCTGCTTCACAAAGTCAATGGTATCCTCGATAGAAAAGTATTTTTCACGTTTCAGGATGCTTTCTAATGTTTCGCCATTCAGATACTCCATTTCGAGCGAGGGCTTCCCGTCTAAAATTTGACTGTCGTATATTTTTACAATATTTGGATGGGTTAATTTTTTCAGGATGGCTACTTCTTCTTTAAAGTCGTGGTACTCTTTTGAGTTTTCATTTTCAAAATTGAAGTCTAACTGCTTTAAGGCAAAAATTTTATCGGGATGCTCCTTGTGTCTGGCTTTGAATACGATGGAAAAGCCACCATGGCCGACCACTTTAAGAATATCATATTTTTGGGAGAGTTCTTGCACAATGGTTGAATTTAGGAATCGAGGGTTGAAAATTCCAATACTACTTTATCATTAAAAATAATGGTATCGCCATTTCTTAAAACATGGGGTACCTGTGGTTGATTCAGACTCAGCCCCGTAAAATCGTTCAGCGAAGTATTGTAGATTTTTATTTTATGCGAGGGATTGTTTAAAAACTTAGAGCGGAAAATTTTGTAAGCCCCCATATTTTTATCAAAAACAATCATGGCGTGTGAACGGCTGACATAATTATTGATTTTATACACTTCCTCCTCTTTTTCTTCGATGCCGATAAAGGCAATATCATTATGAATTTTGGGTCCATTTTCTATTTTAGGATCTTTGCATCGGCCAATAAAATAGGTTTTGCCAGTGGGTTCCAGCAGGTACTCGGGTTCCCAGGTAAGCCCTTCGGTAGCAATCAGTTTTGCGTTTATTTTTTTTAAGGTTTCAGTAGGGGTCAGCACTTCTACACCGATGCCACTAACAATAGAGCTTACTTTATTTGCCCTGTCGGATTGCGTAATCAGATTCACGACAAAATCGTTTTTATAAGAAATGCCTTTGCTTTTAAACTCGCGTTTGATGCGTTGGATGAAGTCTTCATCTTTGATTAAACCAGCCAGCCCCACGTTTTCCACTGCGTTGTCTGCAAAGGCTGTGTGAAAATTAAGTCCACTCACCACGGTTTTCCCATAGCCTAACATGCGCACCGTTTTAACAATGGCGCCTATCGAGATTTCTTTAAGTTCTTCAATGTTGTCAAGAGCGGGTTTTGTAGATTTTGGATTTTTAAGATTCGCAGTTGATGAGGCAATATCTGTTGTATCCTCAGGTTGTACCTGGGGGTTGTTGGCATCGTCTGCATTGAGTAGGGTTGCGATCTGGGTTAGTATTTTTTTAAAGCGGCTCATACGAAATACAATAAAGTGCTATTTGTTTAACTGTTTTTAAAGATACAAATTTGAAGGCGTTTTTGGAGCTTCTTCCTGTAAGTTCATCTAAAAATACCCGGTTTTTTTTAGATCGTTAAGTAATAGAATGGCCAATTTTTTTGCGTGATCAGAGTTGCCAATTTCTTCAATTCGTATTGTAAATGCCAGTGGGGCATCTAATTTTGGGGAGTGAACAAAAAAAGTGTACCAGGCATCCGTAACTCTTTTCCGAATTATGGTGTTGCCTTTTCTGATCAGTTTGTCTCGTTCGGGACTGCCGGTTTTACCATATACCTGTAGTTGGGTGGCCGCAGCCACAGACGCCGATTGCTCTTTCATATAGGAGGCCAAAAGCGTGTTCATCCCTTCGGTCTTCGCTATTTTTGAAGAAGCAGTTTTGAGGTCAGCAGCCGTATCCCAGGTTTTGAAAAGAAATCGGGAGTCGTTCAGAATGCCTTTGTTGGCAAGGATTCCCGCCATTTTTGCCAGATGCAACGGAGTGGCACCCAATTCGCCCTGCCCCCAGGCGATATCTGAGTAGCGAGATGCAAATCTTTTTCGGGAACCTATCAATTTTTTATTAGTAAAGATGTCTTTTCCTTTAGAAAGGAACTGATTCCACTTTGTAAGATACAAACTCGAATTATAGTTTTCGGGTCGGTGAAAATGAAAGCCTCCCCGGTTGATCAGGTTCATGCCCAGCACGTCGTACATTGCCAGCAAAGAAGGTTGAAGTTTTTTGTCATTGGCAAGTTTAATAAAGTAAACATTGCTGGAGCGTACAATGGCTTTGTGCATGTCCACCGTTTCGTTCACAGGTTCTCCCTGGCGAATAACCTCTCCCGGCTCAACAAAATAGCTAAAATTGGCTGCAGGCAGTCCATACTGATTTAGGGCGGCATACGCATCAATGATTTTTACGGTAGAACCCGGCCTCGAATTCAGGGTGATCCCAAGATCCTGAGGCACCAACATTCTGTCGCCAAAGATTTGTTTAAAAATAGATCGGTAGTCGAGCGGGTCAATATTGCTGATTAGTTTTAAATCTTTGTAGGAAGGGGAGGGGTTGATTGCAGAAGCCAACACTTCGCCGGTTTGGGCATTAATGGCAACCACAGAGGTTCTGAAATTTTTGAAATCTGTCTGATTCTGTATCAGGGCATTGATTTTTTGATTTAAAACAACATCAATACTAAGGAAAATATCTTTGTTGGCAGACTGGTGCTTTTTAAAAACTGAGCTGTTTTCTCCTGCTTTAATAAGGGGGGCTAAAGCACTATAATCGTACCATACCAGGTCCGATTCCTTTTCTGTTGGGGGTACAAAACGGTTTTCTCTGAATCGGTCGGAGGTTTTCTGAAAGGCAGTGCTGTTTACATGAAACCCTCGTAACATAGTGTAGTGGCGGTATTCGGCCGCATAACCGTTGTAGGGTTCGCGTGCTATTTCTTTATTTGCATCCGACAACCAAAAAAGCAAATCCGACATAAAGGGATAGTACCTTTTTTTATGGGTTTTGAGTTGTTGCTCAATGGTTGCTACGGAGACTCCTGCACCGGTGAGCTTGTTTTTTTCGGTTTGTAACTGCTCTTTTTCCGATGTCGCAAGGAGGATCCCATTTCGGTCGTAAATGTTTCCGGCTTTAATATTCCTCAGTGTGGTTCCTATTCGGGGGTTATAACTTAATTGCCATGCACCCTGCCTATTGAGAACGAGAGCAGGTTTTACAATATACTTATCGGAGTGAAATTGATACCAAAACAGGGTTCCCGAAAACAACAGTAGCATCCCAAAAAAGAAAAGAATGGCGTAGGCGTTCACGTTGTCAAAGTTTTTTCTCACATATTCCATTTCTAATTTATCGCCTTTTTCATGCGACATTAGAATTACAAAACAAAAGGCTGTTACTGTAATGATGTTGCCGGCATTCCCCTTGCTTAAAAAAGGTACAGAAACACCTGTGAGGGGTATGAGTCCTAATGTGCCCGCCACGATCAGCATCATTTGAAGCAGGGTGGTAATGGCAATGCCCGAAATCAGATAGAACAGAAAGGTTTTACCCGTTCGGCGCGCGGCCAATAGGGAGCGGTACACCAGTAAGCCAAAGACTACAAAAATTGCTAACAATACCAGGATGCCCATTTCTTCGCTGATGCTCTGCAAAATCATATCGGTAGGATAGGCGGGCATCAGGTTGGGCCTCCCCTTTGTTAATCCCTGCCCCAACCAACCGCCACTGTTCAGCGCCCATACGCCCTGTGCTACCTGGTCGCCACCGCTGAGTTGGTTTTCCCATATATTGGCGAACATTCCATTGCGGTCGTGTAGGCGTTGGGTAAACTCAAATGGAAGTGCAGCCAATAATATAAACGATGAGATAATCAAAACTATAAAAAACACAGACTCGTGTTTTTTTTGAAAAACGGCCACCAAAAAACTTGCCACACAGGCTACAAGCGCTGTCCAGGGCAAGAGAGCAAAGTTGGCGTGTTTGTTGAAATGAGATACTACCAAAAGAAGGATTGCATAACCTAGGGCAACTAATATCATTTGAAAAAATTCTTCTTTGGCAAATGAGTAGAAGAATAAAAACGTGAGGCATAACACAATTGCGGGTCCCAAATCTCCCAGAACGGCATAGATGCCTAATAAGAACACAAATAAAACCAGCATACGCAGGTTGTTTTGTGTAAGCCAGCGATTGTCCGGGATATTTTTAAAATATTCTGTGTTGGCGGTAAAATAGGCTGCAAAGAAAACGGTCATAAGTATTTTAGACAGCTCACTAACCTGAAACCCCAACAGGTTCACTTTTACACCACTTCCTTCGGGACCCGTGCCAAAAAGAGCTAATAAAAGCATCACGGCAATGGAGGCGATCAGCCAACTGTAGCCACGGGGGGCTTTCAGTGGGTTTCCCCAGGGCAACCAGCGGTGCACCGGGTCGAACCAATGCGAATTGTAAAATCGGTTCACGGGGTTGGAGCGGAAAAAAAACAAGAGTACCGAAAACGCAAGTAAAACGAGTGAAACATATAGGGCTGTTTCCGCACCTAATATTTCATCGCGCAAAGGATCCTGTATGCTAAACAAGGTGAGGGTACTGATGCCGGATAGCAACATGATCAATGGTAATAAAAACTGATCGCTACGAAATTTCTTTAGGCTTAATACCAAGTGAAACCCCCAGAAGCTGATTAAAAATAATAACAGGTGCGAAAGAAAGGTATTTTCAAAATTTTTGGGAGTTCGTACCGTAAAAACCTTATCATTTTTGATCTGCCGGTACTCGGTAATGTCTAAGAGGCGAAGCTGGTGTGGCTTGCCTACAAAAGGCAGCGTAATGCTGTTTTTAATTTGAGCCTTTCCTTTGGAGGCACCAAATTCAAAACCGGGACGAATGGGCAGCACACTGTAGTTACCACCTTTTTTCAAATTAGAGAATTCAAAATGACCGTCTTCGTCTGTTCTGGCAAAAAATTCGGTTGTGATAGCTTGGTCGTTTGCAGCAATCTTGTCTAATTCATCATCGGTAATAATTTCGCTCAATTTTACAAGGATGCCTTTTGGAGCAACTTGCTTTTCTTCTATTGAAACCCTTC
>JBDHYK010000168.1:0-7364 GCA_039811305.1 Niabella sp. | reverse complement strand
TATATTCGGAGGCCATAGTAAACTATCCCGACAATCAATTTATAGGAAAGCCACAAGTAATGAAGTTGTTATTGCAGCGCATGGAAGAAATGCACAAAAGTTTACAGGTAAAGATGAAGCTTTCTGTAAGCGAGGACACAATTTCTGCCTATGATATAGCGCATCACAGCGGCCTTAGCCTGCATCAGGAGTACGAATTTTTACAATTGTTGCACGAGCAGCACCGCCAGGAATACCTGAAACGCCATTTTGAAGAGCTTGTGCCAAAGGTGAAAGAGGTTCAAAAACTCAAAGAAAAAATACAAATGAATGGGCATTTCCGGGAACTGCAAAGTCCTTTTTGATTATTCGAATTTCAAATCAAATCCTTCAAATCCGCAATTTTCCCTTACTTTCACGCCATGTCCACAACCATTTGTTTTGATTTTGGTAATACCCGAAAAAAGGCCGCCGTGTTTGAAGGGGATCAAATCAGTAAAGTGCTGAATTTGGAAGACGATACCAATAGCACTATTGATGGGCTAATAAAGACCTATCAACCCGAGAAAACCATTTTATCCTCGGTGGTAAATCATAATCCGGAGATGGAAGACATTTTAAAAACTCAATCTAAATTCCACTTACTCAATCACTTATCTCAGTTGCCGATAACTACTCCGGTGGGCAAACCCGAAACGATTGGTGCCGACCGGTTGGCATTGGCGGCGGGTGGAGTTCATTTTTATCCCGATAAGCACTTGTTAATCATAGGATTAGGCACTTGCATCACCCTCAATTTTGTAAATAAATATAAAGAACTACTGGGCGGATCCATCTCTCCGGGTTTGGAGATGCGACTGAAATCATTACAATACTATACGGCCAAACTACCTTTGGTGGCGCCAAAACCTGATGTTCCCTTATTAGGGTATGATACAGAAACGAATATTTTAACGGGTGTTATTCTGGGGATGGCCTACGAAATTGATGGTTTTATAGCCGAGTATAGCACAAAATTCGACAACTTTAACGTGGTATTAACCGGTGGGGATTTACAACATTTGGCATCACACCTGAAAAGCAGGATATTTGCCGACCCTGAATTAATTTTTAAAGGACTTTATGCAATTAGTGAAGTTAATAATAGCTAAAAAATCGAACCCAACTGTTTATTACCGGTGTTTAGCGGTAGTTTTTTTTATAACAACAGGTTTTTTTCTACACGCCCAGGAAAATTCGCCCTATTCCCGATATGGGCTGGGAGACAAAGCGGCCTCTACCAACGTAGCCAACCGGGGTTTGGGAGGCGTTTCCGCCGCATTTTATGATTATTTTAATGTCAATTACAACAACCCGGCTTCTTATTCGTTTTTTCAGGCCAATCAGGAGGCAAAATCAAAAAAAATCAACTCGGGTCGTGCCGTACTGAACGTAGCGATAAATAATGAAGGCAGAACCCTTATTGACCCTAAAGTAAAGCAAAGATTTTCAACTAATAATATCCTATACAGTAGTTTAAATGTTGGGGCACCCATCAGAAAAAACTGGGGTATGGCTTTTGGTTTGCGACAAATGCACAATATTGATTATAAAATTGTAGATTCTAATAAAATAATCAACTCGGGAAACGCCGTACCCATAGACCGGGGTCAAACCTTATACGAAGGGAATGGAGGGCTGCACCTTGGGTATATAGGAACCGGAGTAAAATTCAAGTTGAACGAAAACCAGTATTTGAGCCTGGGTACCAATTTAGGCTACCTCTTTGGGAAAAAAGATTACATTACACGCCGCTCGCTCAATAATGATTCTACAGCCTATGAAGATGGATTCATACAAAACAAAACCACTATTGGCGGAGTGTATTTAGATGCCGGGGTTCAATATCAGTTTAAAATTGGCAATAATTTGTATATGGGATTGGGCGCCTATGGAAATTTGCAACAAAAGCTGAAAGCTACTAAGGATTATATAGCAGGCACCTATGCGTACAGTAGTACAGATGGTTATGTGAACCTGGATACCGTGCAAAAAAACCTGAATACGAAGGGAGAAATTCTGTACCCCTCTGGTTTTACTGCCGGGTTTATAATTCAAAAAACTCAAAATGAGTTTGGAAAAACAGCAGGATGGATGATTGGTGCCGACATAACAAGGAACAATTGGGATAACTACAAGTTTTTTGGGGTGGCAGACAACAATGTAAAATCCAATTGGCAGGCAAAAGTTGGTGCCGAACTAAGGCCAGTAAGAAAAGCCAGTTACTTTAGCAATGTGGCTTATCGGGTTGGCTTTAATACCGGGCCCGATTACATCTATCTTAAAAAAGCCTTACCCACCTATGGCCTTTCCATGGGTATGACGCTCCCTTTGGCCAATTACAACCAACAAGCGCAGTATCAGGCCAGTGTCATCAACCTGGCGCTGGAGTATATAAAACGTGGTAACAAAGAAAATGTGCTGCACGAAAACCTTTATCGCATTTCGGTGGGCTTTTCACTTACAGATCTGTGGTTCGGAAAACGAAGATATAGTAACTAAAAAGCTGCCCAGGCACCTATCTTTACATTTTAAATGATAGTGTTCGTTGAAAAGAGTTTTAACATATTTGGCTATAATCCTTTTCTTTGGAATTGTTTTTGCCGCCTGCGAGAACACTCAGGAAGAAATCAATGCCCTGTCAAGACGTTCGATTCAGATAGATTCGGTTCTAAATGTAGTAAGCTACTTTAGCCAGGGGGGTGTAACAAAGGCAAAACTCACAGCACCCCTAATGAGGCGCGTGATGGAAGACACCACCTTCACCGAGTTTCCCAATAGCCTGCATGTAGATTTCTATAACGCTGCACAAACCGTAGAAAGCTGGTTGGACTGCAAATACGGCAAATATTTGGAAAACGTAAATAAAGTATATCTTAGAGATAGTATTCGGGTGATTAGCATAAACGGAGATACTTTAGTTTGTAAAGATATGTGGTGGGATCAGAACGAGGAAAAATTTTACACCGATAAAGAAGCTATTTATCGCTCACCCACCATGCCCATTTATCAGGGCCTTAATGGTATGGAAGCCACCCAGGACCTGAAAACGATTTCTTTTAAAAACTCTAAAGGAGAGTTGATGACAAACGGAAGCGGAGGTATTTTAGGACAATAAACTTACTTCAAAACGAACGCCATGAATTTTTATAATCGAACCGCTTTTATAACGGGTGCCAGTCGTGGTATTGGAAAAGCTATTGCCCTGAAACTGGCAGCGGAAGGGGCAAATATCATAATTGCTGCCAAATCCATTACTGAAAACGAAAAATTAGGGGGTACCATTTTTTCAGCTGCCAAAGAAATGGAAGCAGTGGGAGGCAAGGCCCTGCCGGTACAATGTGATATCCGCTTTGAAGATCAGATTAAAAACGCGGTGGAGCAGGGAGTTAGCCGGTTTGGAGGAATTGACATTGTAATCAATAATGCTTCGGCTATTGGCCTTACAAATACCGAAACTACCGAGCCCAAACGATTTGATCTGATGCACGACATTAACGTGCGGGGAACTTTTTTTGTGGTTCAGGCCTGCCTGCCTTATTTAAAAAAATCGGAACAAGCGCATATTCTCACACTTTCTCCCCCGGTGAATTTGAACCCAAAGTGGTTGGGCAGTCATCTGGCCTATACTCTTTCTAAATACAACATGAGCCTGATGGCCCTGGGCTGGGCTGAAGAGTTTAAAGAACAAAAGATAGCGTCCAACGCATTGTGGCCAAAAACCACCATTGATACCGCAGCAGTGCGAAACCTGTTAGGTGGCGAAGCACTTGCGAGAATGAGCCGGAAACCCGAAATATTGGCCGATGCCGCATCCTTTATTCTGAATAAAGCGCCCGAAACGGTTACCGGAAATTGTTTTATAGATGAAGAGGTGCTGAAAAAAGAAGGAATTACAGATTTTGAAACCTATTCCGTAACACCCGGTATAAAACTGTACCCCGATCTTTTTTTGGATTGAACGAACAGATGAAGCAAAAAATCAACCTCTATGATGCAGATGCGGGTGAACCGGTATTGTTCGCAATATCCGCTGGTGCTTTTATAGTAATTTCAGTGCCAACTGAGTCAGAATCTTCTTCCGACGGCTGTTTTTCAGCCTGATCCATTTTTGCCTGCTCCTGTGCCAGTTCTTCATGCGCTTGTTGCAGCGCTTCTTCGTGCAGGTAGTCTTTGCGCTTCAGCTCGAAGTTTCTTCCCAGGTATAATTTTTTCACCTGCTCATTAGCCGCTAACTCTTCGGCCGTACCGCTCTCAAAAATCTTTCCTTCGATCATTAAATAGGCCCTATCGCAAATGGATAGTGTTTCATTCACGTTGTGATCGGTAATTAAGATACCGATATTTTTATACTTCAGCCTTGCCACAATACTTTGTATGTCTTCTACGGCAATAGGGTCAATTCCGGCAAAGGGTTCATCTAATAAAATAAATTTTGGGTTTACGGCAAGTGCCCGGGCAATTTCTGTTCTTCGTCTTTCGCCACCGCTTAAAACATCGCCGTTACTTTTGCGCACATGCCCCAGCCGAAATTCAGCAATTAAAGATTCAAGTCGTTCCCGTTGTTCCTGCTTGGTTAATCGCGTCATTTCCAATACAGCAGCAATATTGTCCTCCACGCTCAGCTTTCTGAAAACAGAAGCTTCCTGCGGCAGGTACCCAATACCCATTTGTGCTCTTTTGTACATGGGCAGTTTGGTAATGTTTTCATCGTTCAGGAACACAGATCCTTCATCGGGTTTAATAAGGCCCACTACCTGATAGAAGGAAGTGGTTTTACCCGCACCGTTTGGCCCTAAAAGCCCCACAATTTCGCCTTGATTTACCTCAAAGGATACATGATCTACTACGTTACGCTGTCCGTAACGTTTTACAAGGTTCTTGGTATAAATGGTTATACTCATGGGTTGCAAAAATAACAAAAGCAGCAATATCAAAGGACTCAAGTTCAATATTTAAGATTTTATTGCCTATTGTTGCTTAGTTTTGCCGGTTATGAAAGTGATAGACCATATTAACAATGCAAAAGATACCCTGATTTCTTTTGAAATACTCCCCCCGGTAAAAGGCAAGGGCATTGACGCCGTGTATAAACACCTCGACCCACTGATGGAGTTCAATCCTTCTTTTGTAAACGTTACCTACCATCGGGCTGAGCACGTTTTTAAGCAAAACCCCGATGGCTCCTTTAAAAAAGTAATTGTACGCAAAAGACCGGGTACCGAAAGTATATGTGCTGCCATTATGAACCGGTACAATGTAGATACCGTTCCCCATCTGATTTGTGGAGGGTTTAGCGTGGCTGAAACCGAAGATGCATTGATTAACCTGCGCTATCTGGGTATTGATAACGTGCTGGTTTTGCGGGGCGATGCTGCTAAAAATGAAACCGCCTTTATTCCTCATCCCGAGGGGCACCATCACGCATCCCAGTTGTTGCAACAAGTGGTAAACCTGAACAACGGAATCTATTTGGAAGAGGACTTGAAAAGTAACCACAAAACCTCATTTTGTATTGGTGTAGCCGGCTACCCCGAAAAACATTTTGAAGCGCCTAATATGCAAACAGATTTGCAGTTTTTAAAAGCAAAAGTTGATATGGGTGCCGACTATATTGTTACTCAAATGTTTTTTGACAACCAGAAATACTACGATTTTGTGAAACAATGCAGGGAGATCGGTATCAATGTCCCAATCATACCGGGATTAAAAGCCATTGCCGTAAAAAATCAATTGACTGTGCTTCCAAAGATTTTCCATATAGACCTCCCAACCGATTTATCAAAAGAACTGGCTAAATGCCAAACCAATGAAGACGCAGAAAAAGTAGGTGTAGAATGGCTTACCATGCAGTCGAAAGACCTAAAAAAGAACGGGGTTCCTGTGCTGCACTATTATACATTAGGAAAATCTTCCTTAGTAGCAGATGTGATTAAGCAATTGTAAGCTTCTTCCGGCCAGGCCGTCGAAAAATTGTTTCTGCAAAGAATTGGGATCTGACTAAGACCTGTACTTTTATTATTTATTTCTGCTATGGCGCGAAAAAAGAAAAAAGATATTGTTTTACAGCGAGTACTGATTGAAAACTATGCCGCTGAAGGAAAATCTTTAGCCCATTATGAGGGGAAAGTGGTTTTTGTAGAGCAGGCGGTACCTGGCGACTTAGTGGATATTCGGCTTACAAAAAATAAAAAAGACTGGGCCGAAGGCGTTCCGGTACATTTTCATTCTTTTTCTGAAGACAGGGTAGCGCCCTTTTGCAGCCATTTCGGAATTTGTGGAGGCTGTCAATGGCAAATGCTGCCCTATTCAAAACAATTAGAATACAAACAGAAACAAGTAGTTGATAATTTACAACGTATTGGTAAGGTAAGTCTGCCCGAAGTGCTTCCCATTATTGGCGCCACAGAAACACAGTATTATCGCAATAAATTGGAATATACCTTTGCCACTTCTTTATTTTTACCCCCTGAAGAACATATACGAAGGATAGAAGAACAAAAAAGCCAGCCGCTACCCCAATCGAATCCCGATCCTGTCGGAGGTGCTGGTTTTCACGCAAGAGGTTTTTGGAGCAAGGTGGTGGATATACAAAAATGTTATTTACAGGCCGAACCCACCAATGAACTGCGACTGGCCGTAAAAAACTTTGCCCTTGCCAACGGGTACTCGTTCTATGACCTTCGCCAACAGCGTGGCTTTTTACGTACCATGCAGGTACGCCTTTGCAATACCGGCGAATTAATGGTAAATATTGTATTTGGAGAAAATGATCAGGAAAAGATAAAAAATATGATGGAACAGGTTTTGCAAAATTTCCCTGCCATTACCTCATTGCTTTATACCGTAAATATCAAACACAACGACAGCATACACGATCTGGAGCCCATATCTTATTTTGGAAAAGGGTTTGTAATTGAAAAATTAGAAGAGTTTCAATTCAAAATTGGGCCTAAGTCCTTCTTCCAAACCAATACCCAACAAGCTGCCCGCCTTTACAACATTGTCCGGGAATTTACCCAGATGACCGGAACCGAAACTTTGTACGACCTGTATTGTGGTACGGGAAGTATCGGCATCTTTTGCAGCAGGCAGGCAAAAAAAGTAATTGGGGTAGAAGTGATTGCCGAAGCGATTGAAGATGCCAAAGAAAATGCAGTTTTGAACGAATTGGAAAAAACCCATTTTTATACAGGAGACGTGGCCGACCTTTGTACCGATGCGTTTTTTGCCCAGCATGGACAACCCGATGTCATTGTCACCGATCCGCCCCGAGCGGGGATGCACGAAAAATTAGTGAAAAAAATTAACGAATCCAACGCCCCGGTAGTGGTTTACGTGAGTTG
>JBDHYK010000167.1:0-7372 GCA_039811305.1 Niabella sp. | reverse complement strand
GCAAAATAATAACCAACAATAAACAGACAGATATGAAAAGATTTCTAATACTCTCACTGGCAGCCACAATTTTATTTGCCTGTAACAATCCCGAATCAAAAAATGAAGCACCGGAGATTGCAATAACAGCAGAACAACCTCAAAATGCCCTATCCGACACGGCCAACTTTACTACCCTGCAATGGTTAGACTCTACCCAACAAGACTTGGGAAAGATTAAAAAAGGACAAACCGTGCAGGTAAGCTATACCTTAAAAAACACAGGCGACAAGCCATTGGTTATCAGTTCGGTAGAACCAGGATGTGGGTGTACAGTGGCAGAAAAACCCGAAAAACCCATCATGCCCGGAAAAGAAGAAAAAATAGTTGCCAATTTCAATACCGAAAACCAGGCAGTGGGCACACAAATTAAAAATATTACGGTACGGGCTAATACGAAACCGCTTACCAACTACCTACTTGGTTTTACAGCAGAAGTAGTAGAATAAATTTTCACTAAATATTTTATTAATGACACAAATCTTTTTTTTACAAGAACAATCGGGACCCTTTGGTTCCATGACAACAATGGTATTCATGCTGGGCATGATCCTCGTATTCTGGCTGTTTTTTATCCGGCCACAGGCTAAAAGAGCAAAAGATCAAAAGAAATTTATCGAAAACCTACAGAAAGGAGATAAAATTGTTACCATTGCCGGAATTCACGCCAAAATCAACCAAATCAATGAAGATGGCACCCTGAACGTAGAAATAGCACCTGGCAGTTATATAAAAATTGAGAAATCTGCTATTAGTATGGACTGGACTACGCAATTAAATAAAGTTGCTAAAGCATAATATTTAAAAATTTCTTACCTTAGAATTCCAAAAGCTGGTATCGGTTTTTGGAATTTTTGTTTTATTTTAGAAATACCCCTAAAATGATTATGCTTAAAGTAGGATTAACTGGCGGCATAGGAAGCGGTAAATCTACGGTTGCGCAGATTTTTAAAAGCCTTGGTGTGCCGGTTTATTTTGCAGATAAGGCGGCTAAAAGGCTTATGAATACCCATCCTGATATTAAAAAGGCCATTACGGAAAAATTTGGAGAGGAAGCTTATAATGGTGATGAACTTAATCGCGCCTACATTGCATCCATTGTTTTCAACAACAAACAACGGTTGGCACAGCTTAACGAACTGGTGCACCCAATAACCATAAAAGACGCCAATGAATGGTTTTTAAAGCAAGACACAAAATACGCGCTTAAAGAAGCAGCGCTTATATTTGAAAGCCACAGCGACCAATACTTAGACTATATCATTGGTGTGAGCGCACCAAAACAAACCCGAATTGAACGCACCATGCTCCGCGATCATATTAAAGCCGAAGAGGTAATACAACGTATGAGCAAACAAATGGACGAAAACGAAAAAATTAAACGATGTGATTTTGTGATTGACAATAGCGGCACCTGCTCGGTCATCTCCCAGGTATTATCGCTTCACGTAGTGCTTACGGGTCTTGCCTCGCAGGCTAAAGATCTTTAAAAAATTGTTTTAATTCGTTTGCTTCGCCCGGTTTCATTTTGCCGCCTAATATCAGGCGCATCTGCCGGCGGCGTAAAGCCCCATCATAAATTGTCCTTTCCTCTTCTGTTTCGGGTTCAATAGCCGGTACGGGCACTGGACATCTGTTGGCATCCAAACCCACAAAAGTATAATACGCAATATTACTCTTATATCGTGCCTGTTTCACCAGATCCTCGCCCCACACCTGTAAGTAAACTTCCATAGAACTGTTAAAAGCTCGTGTAACTTTGGCTTCAATATGAACCGCGTTGCCCAACTTTATGGGGTTTACAAAAGAAAGGCTGTCCACCGACGCAGTTACTACCGCCAGGTTACAGTGCTTTTGGGCAGAAAGTCCCGCTGCAATGTCCATCCAATACATTAGTTTTCCGCCCATCAGGCTTCCAAAAAAGTTAGTGTCATTGGGCAATACCAACTCGGTCATTATAATTAAACTGTCTTTTGGCCGTTTCACCATGCTATAAATTTTTGCAAATGTAAAAGAACTAAGGGGTTTCCCCGAAAGAAACCGAAAAAACCACAGCAGATAAGAAACTACTTCGTAAATTTGCCTACCCAATTTTTTGTTTTATGAGCAATGAAAATTCCCTGTCATTTGACAATACGCTGAATGCATTTCAATACAAAAGCGACAAAGACTTAAAAGGTGCCCATTTTTTATTCGCTTCCATGTCAAAACCCGTATTGGCCAAGTTAGGTATTAAGTTAACACCCTGGGCTATAAAAGCAGGCTTACCCGTAAAAGGGTTGATTAGGAAAACCATTTTTAAGCAGTTTGCTGGTGGTGAAACTCTCGAAGAAACTGCAAAAGTAGCTGAACTTTTAGGGAAATACCATGTGCAGGTGATACTCGACTACGCAAAAGAAGGGGGTAAAGCAAGTGATGCCGAATACGACCATTCGGCAGAAGAATTCATAAAAGTAATTGACTATGCTGCCACGCAACCCAATATCCCTTTTATGAGCGTAAAGGTTACCGGACTTACGCGGTCTGCCCTTTTGGAAAAATTAGATACGCTGATGCATGAACAAAAGGGCACGCTAATAAAAAGATACCATGCCGCTGTAGCTGTTTTAAGTGAAGCCGAAAAAGAAGAATGGGAGCGGGTGCGGGCCCGGTTATATAGAGTATGTGAACGTGCAGATGCTAAAAATGTGGGAATGCTGGTAGATGCAGAAGAAACCTGGATTACTGATCCTGTGGATGCATTAATTATGCTGATGATGGACTCCTTCAATAAAACCCGGCCTGTTATTTATAATACAGCCCAACTATATCGCCACGACAGACTTCAGTTTTTAAAAGACTGCCAGGCCGCTGCCACCGAAAGAGGCTTTATTTTAGGGATGAAATTGGTACGGGGCGCTTACATGGAAAAAGAACGCACCCGAGCCATAGAAATGGGCTACCCCTCCCCCATTCAACCCGACAAACAAAGTACCGACAACGATTTTGACGAATCGGTAAGATTCTGCCTGCAAAATATTAACAATGTTTCGGTAATCATTTCCACCCACAACGAAAAAAGTAATTTAATAGGAGCCGAACTATTGCAGGAAAAAGGACTGCCCATGAACCATCCGCACGTGCACTTTAGCCAGCTTTTTGGCATGAGCGATAATATTACATTCAACCTGGCGCATGCCGGTTGTAATGTGAGCAAGTACCTGCCCTTTGGCCCCATTGGAGACGTCATTCCCTATCTGATGCGGCGCGCCGAAGAAAACACGTCGGTAAAGGGTCAAACCAGTCGCGAACTCAGTCTGATTCGAAAAGAAATGGAACGCCGAAACCTCTAATGGCATCTTACCCTGCATTACTGCATCTTCTTTTGTAAATAGGAAACGGTGTTTTTTAGAAAGAAAATTCACCAGAAAAACCGCCTTTTCCACAATCACAAATTGATCCTGCACTGATCGCAAATATGCTTTATCTTGCGGGCATGCAACAGTATTTAAACCTATTACAACATATTTTGGACGAAGGCGTTGAAAAAACTGACAGAACGGGCACAGGCACCCTCAGCACATTCGGCTATCAGATGCGTTTTGACTTGCAAAAAGGCTTCCCTTTGGTTACTACCAAAAAAGTTCACCTGAAAAGCATTATTTACGAATTACTTTGGTTTTTAAGAGGAGATACCCATATACAGTATTTAAACGAACACGGCGTAAGCATTTGGGATGAATGGGCTGATGAAAACGGAGACCTGGGCCCCGTTTATGGCAAACAATGGCGTAGCTGGGAAGGAAAAGATGGTAAAACAGTAGATCAGATTACCAGCCTGATACAACAAATCAAGGCCAACCCCGATAGCCGCCGCCTGATAGTGAGCGCCTGGAACGTAGCAGAATTGCCGGAAATGGCTTTAATGCCCTGCCACAATATGTTTCAGTTTTATGTAATACCTGCAAAAAATGGTGGCAGAGCCCGGCTAAGTTGTCAGCTGTACCAGCGTTCAGCCGATGTATTTTTGGGAGTACCTTTTAACATTGCCTCCTATGCTTTGATAACGATGATGGTAGCGCAGGTCTGTGCACTCGACCCGGGTGAGTTTATTCATACCTTCGGCGATGTGCATATTTATAGTAATCATATAGAACAGGTGCATCTGCAACTGAGTAGAACACCCTTTCCCCTACCTACTATGCAGCTTAACCCGGAAATAACCAATATTTTTGATTTTAAATATGAAGATTTTACGCTAACCCACTACCAGAGCCATCCGGGTATTAAAGCAAAAGTAGCCGTATAGAATAATAAAACAGATCCAAATTCTTTGTCTTAAAACTTGTAATTCTAATGAAAATATCACTCGTAGTAGCAGCTTCTACCAACAATGTTATTGGCGGAGACAACCAGTTACCCTGGGCGCTGCCAAATGATATGCGTCATTTTAAAAACATTACCTGGGGCATGCCCATAGTAATGGGTCGTAAAACCTTTGAAAGTTTTAAAAAGCCATTGCCCGGCAGAAAAAACATAGTTCTAAGCACCAAAAAGGGCTTAACAATAGATGGAGCAATCGTTTTAAACACCCCCAGCGATGTAGAATTTTTAGTAAAAGAAATGGATGTAAAAGAAGTGATGGTAATTGGTGGGGGTGAAATTTTTAATCTTTACTTCAATAAGGCAAGTACCATTTACCTTACCCGGGTTCATACAACTATTGAAGGCGACACCTACTTTCCTGCTATTGATGAAAAAGTATGGAAACGAGTTAGCTGCGTGAATAATCCTGCCGATGAAAAGCATGCCTACAGTTACGACTTTGAATTGTGGGAAAAACAATAAATAAGTTTGTGGGCAACAAAAACGCTGTCGAAATGAAATCTGTGGGTGCTTGTATCTAAATTATAATTTTTAAAACTTTTGGTTTACTCTCCATTAAAAGCTGCAGCAAAGTACATCAACCACTACATCCAGGCTTCCCATGGTAAGGGGCACGGTGTGCATTCGCCCTTTTTATTCGAGTTGATTACCCGGGTAATGAATGATCGAACGGTATATGATGATTATACGAAAGTAGAAAGACTGCGGAAAACTTTATTGAAAAACAAAACAATACTAACCATTCAGGATCTGGGAGCAGGTTCTTCCAAAACAAAATCCAACACAAGAACCATTGCCTCCATTGCAAAAAACGCAGCCAAGCCCAAAAAATATGGACAACTCTTTTATCGCATGATAAAGCATTATCACTGCAATACGATCCTGGAATTAGGCACATCTCTGGGATTAACTGCTGCCTACCTGGCCCTGGCTAACCCAATGGCCAAAGTAATCACACTGGAAGGGGCTGATGCAGTTGCGCAAAAAGCTTCTGAAAATTTCAAGTCCCTGGGGATTGAGAATATTGAATTACTAAAAGGCAATTTTGACGATACACTGCACCTTGCTTTACAAAAAATGCCTCTTGTAGATTTCGCATTCATAGATGGCAACCATCGCCAGGAACCTACCTTGCGCTATTTTGAACAACTATTGCCACATACGCACAACAATACACTACTGGTTTTTGATGATATACATTGGAGCTCAGAAATGGAAACTGCCTGGTACCAAATAGCAGAACACCCGGCTGTTAGCGCCAGTATTGATCTTTTTTTCATTGGCATACTCAGTTTTAGAAAAGAGTTCAAGGAAAGAAGAAAGTTCCTTGCAAGGGTTTAAAATTTGTTTTTATTGCTGTTTACTTCAGAACCGATGCCTCAATAATCTTTAATGAGGAGTTTGTTGAAACCACCCGATCTAATTGCAAGCCAGCCGATGCAAGCAAAAATCCATATTCTTCTTCAGTACGTTCTGCGCCACCCAATATGGTTTGCATGTACATGTCGAAAAACAGAGTGGATAACTCGAAGGGCTCTTCAACAAGCAGTTCCACAAGCAGCAGTTTTCCGCCTTCATTTAGTGCATTTCTGCAATTGGTTAGAATTTTTATACTATCCTGGTCGCTCCAATTGTGGATTACGGTTTTCAATACCATACAATCTGCGTTGGGAATCGAATGAAAAAAGTTGCCGGCAATAATCTTCGTCCTTTGCATCAAATCCCCCATCACGTGAAATTGCAAGGCAGCTTCTGTATCAAACAGAATTCCTTCGCAGGATGAGAATCTTTGTAGGATAGACCTGAGAACCACGCCCTGACCACCCCCAATATCGCAAACTGTCTTAAAGGCACCAAAATTATAAGATTCGGAAATTTGTGGAGCCACACTTTCTGTCAGCCGAGACATAATCTCATGAAACGGTTTTCCGTATTCCGGATTGGTATCAAGATATTCGAAGAAAGGCTGATGAAATACGTTATTAAATGCCGGTTCCCCTGTTTTTAGGGTGTGCGAAAAATGGTTCCAACTATCCCTCCAGGGTGGTGCGGCCACAAAACCCATTGAGTAAATCAGGCTCTCTGGCCGGCCATTTAAGAAACACGAGCCCACGTCGGTTAGCGAATAACCGGCATCTGTAACTGCTACAATATCAAAATAACGGGCATAGCGTAAAACTCTGAATAAAATATGCTTCTGCACTTTACAGGTAGTTGCAAGTTCGTCTAAAGTCCTGCTTCCTTGCCCAAGTGTCTTGATAATATTCAACCGGGTCAGGGCTATAAGAATCTGTGTAGTAGCCAAACCAACCAACAACTCAAATGCACGTGCATCGGGTGAACCCTGCTCTCTTCTTTTCAAAATACTAATTGCTTCAAAAATCGCTAAGGTACAAATTTAATTGGGTATGATGCCTGGATTTGAAAAAGAGTAACCGGTTGTGGTATAATTGTAATAATGTGATGGTTGTTTTTCCCCGAAACTGAACCCGGCGATAAAAGCCCCGACCATTCATTTTATGGCTCCAGTTTCGAATCCTCCTGTCGTTTCGCAGCAAAATTTCTGTTGGAGACTCTTTTAATAATAGATTGTATCATGAATCTACGTCTTTTAGTATCTGAACAGAAACTGTGGAAAATATAATTCTTATGACTCATTGCTGCATCTCGCCAAGCTACTGAATTTTTTGGTAGTAAAGATGCAAAACAAAGGCAGGCGAGAGCGAAAATAGGATTTTATGAAAATAAATGCGGTTTTTTGTTTTATTATGCGTAATTTAGCGTTATTACCATTTTCCTTAACTTAAATTTAACGAGTTTGCTAAAAAAAGAACGACATGCTACATCCTTCATCAGTTAAACCTGCACAATAAGGTTCTGAATGCAGTACTTTGTGCTGATTTGGGGGTTTCAGAGGACACCGTAAGAAGAGATTTGCAAGAACTTTCCGACGCGGGTGGATTGATAA
>JBDHYK010000166.1:0-7394 GCA_039811305.1 Niabella sp. | reverse complement strand
TTTGCATTGGATATTCAGGGAGAATTTCCGATCGTTCACGATAAAGCCATCGTTCATTTAGTGCAGGCTTATCATCCCTTGTTGTATCTGTACAACAAACGCTCGGGAAAACCAACGATACCTTTAAGCATTACATTAGAGGATACAAAAAGGATCCTGGTTATCAGCGGCCCCAATGCGGGCGGGAAAACGGTGGCCATGAAAACGATTGGGTTGTTGCAGATGATGGTGCAGAGTGGCTTATTGGTGCCGGTACATCCTTCCAGCCAGTTTGGGATCTTCAAGCAACTGATGATCCATATTGGAGACACACAAAGCCTTGAATTTGAACTAAGTACATACAGCAGCCATCTTATTCACATGAAGCACTTTATGGAAAACGCCAATGGGAAAACCCTGTTTTTTATTGATGAATTAGGTAGCGGTAGCGATCCGAACCTGGGAGGTGCTTTTGCAGAAGTAATTTTAACAGAGTTAGTGCGCAAACACTCCCTTGGGGTGGTAACCACGCATTATCTCAACCTTAAAATTATGGCGGGCAAAACGCCAGGTATAATCAACGGAGCGATGGCATTTGATGAAAAACGCTTAGAACCCCAATACCAACTCATTGTGGGCAAACCCGGCAGTTCTTACACCTTTTCTATTGCAGAACGAATTGGCCTGGACAAACGGCTGATTGATAAAGCACGCAGCCTGGTGGAGGACGACCAATATCGGTTAGACAAACTCCTCAACCGAACCGAACAGGATTTGCGCGATATTGCTAAAAAAGATAAAGACCTGCAAAAACTACTGAAAGAAAATGAACGACTGCAAAAGGAAATGCAGCAGGTAATGGACCGGGAACGCCACAAGCAACAGGTAGCCGTACTACGCGAGCAAAATAAAATTAGCGAACAACGAATGGCGAACCTGAAAGATATGGAACGTAAGCTAAAACAGATTACCTTAGAGTGGAAAAAGGAAGAGGACAAACAAAAGGTAATAAAGCAAATTACTGCACTTCTGTTTCACCGAGGAGAGAAGCAAAAAGTGAGTAAAATGCAAAAGAAAATTGAATCGAAATTTGAAGAAATTGGCGGAAGTATTAAAATAGGAGATCAAGTGAAAATGAAACGGAACCATCAGGTGGGTGAAGTGCTGGAAATAAAAAGCAAACGTGCGGTTGTAAAAATCGGTCTGTTACCCATGCAGGTACCCCTGGAAGATTTAATTGTGGTAAAAGAAAAGGCCGTTTCCTGATATTTTAAACCACTTCTTCAAAATAATTGGTTTAAAACCGGTTCTGTTTTTAGAATGATTCCAGTAAAAAAAAGCAATACATTATGTTAAAGAAAATCTTTTTTGTTGTAGGTTGTGGGCTCCTTTCGGTGCAGGGGTTTGCACAACAGGAAACCAATACTGCTAAAATGCAATGGTTTGCCGATGCCAAATTGGGCATCTTCATTCATTGGGGCATTTACTCGGTTCAAGGCATTTCCGAGTCTTGGAGTTTCTTCAATAACTACACCAACTATAAAGATTACCGAAACCAACTTCAGGGTTTCACCGCAAAAAACTACAACCCACAACAATGGGTACATCTTATAAAAGAAAGCGGTGCAAAATATGCGGTCATCACTTCCAAACATCATGATGGGGTTTCGCTTTGGAACAGTAAACAACCGCAGGCTCTGACGACTCTGCAGCACAGTGCTGCCAAAAAAGACGTACTGACTCCCTTTGTGGCTGCATTAAAAAAATCAGGCTTACACACGGGAATCTATTATTCACTTCCCGATTGGAGCTATAACAACTACGACATTTTCACACGCGAAATCAAGCGCTACGAACTTGCAAAAGAACCCCAGCGCTTTGAGAGTTTCGTAAACTACTACCAAGGCCAGCTTCGTGAAATTTCCCAACAATACCGGCCTGACCTACTTTGGTTTGATGGTGATTGGGAGCACAGTGCTGCAGAATGGAAAGCTCCTGAAACCAAGGCTTTGCTTCAACAATACAACCCCAATATCATCATCAACTCGCGGTTAAAAGATCATGGAGACTATGACACGCCGGAACAAGGTGTACCGGTAGAAAAGCCCTCATCGCCCTACTGGGAACTCTGTTACACCATGAATGACAGTTGGGGCTATCAACCTTTCGATAAAAATTATAAAACATCCTGGATGCTGATCCGCACCTTGGTAGATTGCATTTCAATGGGAGGCAACCTGTTGTTAGATATAGGGCCAAAACCCGATGGCACCCTTCCGCCGGAACAAATACAGGTTTTAAAGGATATGGGTCGTTGGACAAAAAAACACGCCGAAGCTATTTATGGTACCCGGGCAGGTATTGCGCAAAAATACTTTTCTGGAAAATCTTCAACCTCTAAAGACCGAAAAAGTCTTTATCTGTACTTAGATAATAATGCCAATGGCTGGGTAGCAGTTCGGCATCTTGCCTCTACCATAAAAAAAGCTACTGTAATAGGTACTTCTGAGGCAGTTCCCATTGTGAAAGAAGGTACCACACAGTGGTTGAATATTTCAGGAGTGCAAAAAGACAAGGATATCACTGTGTTAAAATTAAGTTTTGAGGAACCCTTGCAGCTTCAGGAAAATATTGAAATGCCTGAACTTCCTGCACCCCAAAAGTATTTTTCGGTTAGCAGTAAAAACGTCGCCCAGGTACTTGCTACCATCAGCAATGATTTATACAGGGGGCGGAATATTTTTTCAAAGAACCCGCCTATTCTCAACGAGCAAGATAAAAACCCAATTCTGCAGCAGGCACCTAAAATGGTAAAAGATTGGCTGATAAAACATACCGAAGCCCTCATCCACACTGGTAAAGGACTGTCAGATGGTCATTATGCAGGCGCTTCGGCAATTTCCAACGATAAACAAACCCTTTATCTGTTTGTAGAAGGCAAACCGAACGGCCCGATTGCTTTAAAAGGAATCGAAAACAATATCGCCCGTATTCGTATTGTAGGCGATGGCACCATCCTGAGTTATAAAACGTTTGACAAACTATATTGGAGCAGTACACCCGGTATTGTATATATTGACCTTCCGCAAGAACGGTTAGACAAAAATATTACGGTAATTGCTGTGTTATTAGACGGCCCGGTAAAAGAACATCGAAAAGAAGTAAAAGCTATTGAAAGCAATTTGTAAGAAATTTTCTCAGTGTAGTTAAATAGCAGAAACGAAAAAGCCCATCAGTGTTGACGGGCTTTTTCGTTTTCAAATTCTCCTGAATCCTCAGATTGAAAAATCTTGAAACCAACAGGAGCTGAAACTCTAATATCGGTACATTTCTGGTTTGAACGGCCCTGCTTTAGGAATGCCAAGGTAGGCGGCTTGCGCATCTGTCAGTTCATCTAATTCAACACCAATCTTTGCCAGATGTAGTTTTGCTACTTTTTCATCCAGATGTTTGGGTAATACATACACATTATTTTCATAATTTTTATGATTTGTCCACAATTCTATCTGAGCCAGGGTTTGGTTTGTAAATGAGTTGCTCATTACAAAGCTGGGGTGACCGGTAGCGCAACCTAAGTTCACCAGGCGACCCTCTGCCAACAAAATAATGTCTTTCCCATGCAAATTATAAATATCTACCTGTGGTTTCACTGTATCTTTAGTATGGCCATAGTTTTCGTTCAACCAGGCCACATCTATTTCAATATCAAAATGGCCGATATTGCAAACGATGGTTTTGTCTTTCATGAGTTTAAAGTGGTCTCCGGTAATCAGGTCTCTGCAACCAGAAGCGGTTACTACAATATCTGCTTCCTTTACTGCATCTATCATTTTCTTCACTTCAAAACCATCCATAGCTGCTTGCAAGGCACAAATCGGGTCTATTTCAGTAACAATCACCCGGCAGCCCGCACCTTGTAAAGAAGCAGCAGAACCTTTACCCACATCTCCATAGCCACCCACAACAGCTACTTTACCCGCCAGCATTACGTCTGTAGCTCGGCGAATTGCATCTACCAACGACTCTTTGCACCCATATTTATTATCGAATTTCGACTTGGTTACCGAGTCATTTACGTTAATTGCCGGCATCGGCAAGGTGCCTTTTGCAACTCTTTCATACAGGCGGTGTACGCCAGTTGTGGTTTCTTCACTAATACCTTGAACGTGTTGGATCAGTTCGGGATAGGTGTCTAAGACCATATTGGTAAGATCGCCACCATCGTCCAAAATCATGTTCAAAGGGCGGGCTTCGCTGCCAAAGAACAAGGTTTGTTCAATACACCAATCTGCTTCTTCCTGGGTTTGCCCTTTCCAGGCAAACACGCCAATCCCCGCAGCGGCAATGGCTGCGGCGGCATGGTCTTGTGTAGAAAAAATATTACAAGAGCTCCATTTTACTTCGGCACCCAGGGCCACAAGCGTTTCAATCAATACAGCAGTTTGAATGGTCATGTGCAAACAACCTGCAATGCGTGCACCCTTTAACGGTTTTAACGCCGCATATTCATTGCGAATACTCATGAGGCCGGGCATTTCTGCTTCAGCCAATCTTATTTCTTTGCGCCCCCACTCGGCCAGGCTTATATCTTTTACTTTGTTCTTTAAGTTAAAGTCAATTTTAGATTTTGTAACGGTTGACATAATTTGTATTGTTTATTAAATATTGTTGATTTTCAATATCCTATCCCGTTTAAAGAATTTGGACCTCTGTTTCTTTCAAAAACAGTAGAAATCATAAAGTGTTAAAAAACTACCTCGAAAAATCCGTGCAAAGGTACAACATTAGAACTAATCACTGATAATCTGTTGTTAAAATAGTATAAACTACTTTAATTTTGTATATTTACAGTACTAAATATGTTATAATGCCAAAAAAATCAGTTCTAAAAGAAGAAATAACTAATTCAAATTCTGAGAGTTTGCTGGATGCCAAGGATCTGGACATTATAAAATTGTTACAGGAAAATGCCCGCATGAGTGTGCGGGAAATAGCGCAAAGGATCCATTTAAGCCCTACCCCAGTACATGAACGCATCAAACGGTTAGAAACTAGTGGTGTCATCCGCCAATACGCCGCGCTGGTAGATCCATCGAAACTAAATAAAGGACTGATGGTAATTTGCTATGTATCGTTACGACAACACGATAGAAATGCCGGACTCCGGTTCATTCAGGCGATTCATGAATTATCCGAAGTTATCGAGTGCTATAGTATTTCGGGGGAATTTGATTTTATGTTAAAAGTACTCGCTAAGGATATGGCTGATTTCTATAATTTTCATGTAAACAAACTTAGTCAGGTAGAAAATATGGGGCATGTACAAAGTATTTTTGTAATGGGCATCGTAAAGCAAACACATCAATTGCTGTAGTTCTTCTTTCACCTTCGAGCTTCAAAAAGGTTTTTATGAAGAGGTGCCAGCGGCAGATACCGTTACAACAACGTTCCTTTTAATAATACATAGGCAACTGAAAAATAGATCACCAGCCCGGTTACGTCAACTAATGTGGCAACAAAGGGCGCCGAACTGGTGGCGGGGTCGGCTCCCAGCCGTTTAAGAAGCAGCGGTAACATACTCCCCGCGAAAGTACCCCAAAGTACAACACCCACTAAGGTTGTGGCTAAAGTAAGGCTCAAAAGCAACCAGTGTTCTCCATACAAGTTGGGACTGATTAAGTGATAAATCCATATTCTCAAAAATCCTACAATCCCCAACACGGTACCCAGGAGCAAGCCTGAAACGATTTCTCTGCGCATTACCCGCCACCAGTCTTTTATTGCAATCTCACCTACTGCCATGGCCTGTATGATAAGGGTAGAAGCCTGCGACCCGCTGTTACCCCCGCTACTAATAATCAAAGGGATAAACAATACTAACACAACAGCCCGGGCTATTTCATCTTCAAAAAAGGCCATTGCGGTGGCTGTAAACATTTCACCTAAAAACAAAATAACCAGCCACGGCACCCTTTTCCCGAACAAGCGTAACAATGAGATATCCAAGTAAGGTTCTTCAAAAGCCTGGGTACCCCCCATTTTTTGCATGTCCTCGCTGTACTCTTCACTCGCCACCCACAACACGTCATCAATGGTTACAATACCCAGCAATTTGTTATTTTCATTCACTACAGGTAGGGCCACCCTATTATTCATCTTAAACACTTCCGCCGCGGTTTCCTGATCGTCATAAGCGTTAAAAGAAATTACACGCTCATCCATCAAATCTGCAACTCGGGTATCCGGACTGCTTAAAATGAACTCGCCAATTCGAATATCGTCCAAAAGGTCGCCTTTTTTGTTGATAACATAGATCACATTGATCGCGTCGCTATTTTTTCCATATTTTTTGATGGTTTCGAACACCTCTTCCACCGTGTTATGGGCGTACACATAAACATAGTCCGGATTCATTAGACGGCCGATACTATTTTCGGGGTACCCTAAAAGCGATAAGGTTATGCGTCGTTCATTGGGATCTAATAGTTTAATAAGTTCCCGCACCGTGCTACCAGACAATTCTTCCAAAAAATCAGTGCGGTCATCGGCTGGGAGTTCATTCAAAAGCACAGCCGTATGACTGGCAGGAAGTTCTTTTATAATTTCTTTTTGTGTAGATGTATCCAACAGTTTGAAAACATTCACAGCCCTGTGTACCGACATGTTTGCAATAATCTGAGTCTGATACTCTGGAAACTCATCTACTAATTCCACTACATCGCTGATATTCTGATCGTCCAAAAAATTCTTAATCTGAAGTTTGTCTTCAGCTGCTACCAATTTTTGAAACTGTTCACTATATGTTAATTCTTCTTCCAACTCCATGGTTCAAAAATACGAACTTCAATTCTTTACCGAAACAGCTTCTTAGAAATTGTGTAAAAATGGCAGAATTCGAGTACCGAAGGATTAAATCAATACACTCGGTGTTTTCTATAATTTGGCCTTTCAAAAGCCAGCAGACAGTACAAGCCACCCAATATTTACACGCCGAGGACAGTTGTTTTCGTTTTTAACAAATTTCTACCAGCGAATAGTGATTTTTTCCAGTGATCTTGCAATGTTTGCCGCTGGTTAATTTCTACCTTTATACCCTGAATTTATTTTTAGGATCATTGAATTATAACCAGGGGATTGATGAAACAGTTATTGGACCCTCGTTAAAATAGTTCAGGCGAAACAAGAACATTCGTTATTCATTCAACATCTTTAATTTATTGCCAGATGACAGTTTACAGATTCCTTTTTATCGCCTTGCTCTTAGCAGTGGGTTGCTTTTTCAGCCATGCTCAATCCAACCGATGGAAAACAGGGATTGTTACAGATGAGTTTATTTACGACACAGCAAGTTTTCCGTCCTGCCATGCTGCAACTGTAGCTGAAACTCCAAAAGGCATTGTAGCTGCCTGGTTTGG
>JBDHYK010000165.1:0-7407 GCA_039811305.1 Niabella sp. | reverse complement strand
TATTATTAGTAGTAGCCTGGAGAACCAGCAGAAACAGCAACAACGAGTCTTTTTTCATTGGTAACCGTAGCAGTAACTGGATGCTGGTAGCCTTTGGCATGATTGGGACCTCACTGAGTGGTGTAACCTTTGTAAGCGTGCCCGGCGCCGTGGGAAAACTCATCAACGGAACGGAGAGCCGTGAAGGTTTTGCCTACATGCAAATTGTATTGGGCTACGTAATTGGTTATTTATTAATTGCTTACGTGCTTTTGCCCCTCTACTACCGATTAAAACTTACCTCTATATATGGCTATCTGAAAACCAGGATGGGCATGCTATCTTACAAAACAGGTGCCTGGTTTTTTATAATTTCAAGATTGGTAGGCGCCACGGCCCGGCTGTACCTTGTGGTAAATATTTTACAAATTACAATTTTGGACAGTTTAGGAGTTCCTTTCTGGGTTTCTACACTTATCATCCTGGTAATGATTATTTTATACACCTTCGAAGGGGGCGTAAAAACCATCGTTTGGACAGATACCCTACAAACTACCGGGATGCTATTGGGTTTGATTGTTGGAATTGTGTATGTATTAAGCAGCCTTGATATTTCAGTGGGCGAAAGCATCAATATGATGCGGAGCCAGGGAATTGCCCGGGTTTTCCACACCGATATCAATTCTACCTTCTTTTTCGCCAAACAGATTTTGGCTGGTATGTTTATCACGCTGTCCATGACAGGGCTTGACCAGGAAATGATGCAAAAAAGTATTTCGGTTACAAACCTGAAAGATTCTAAAAAAAATATGACCTCCCTTGCATTTATCATGCTGATTGTGATTGGGTTGTTTTTGTACATGGGTGGTCTTTTATACCTGTACGGCCAGTCTTATGGCGCCAGTTTTGCGGGTAAAGAGTATCTTTTAGACGGTCAAAACATAATGGGTGATAAAGCATTTCCCCAATTGGCTGTGCATTATATGCCCCCGGTAATTGGCGTAATTTTTATTATTGCTCTCATTTCAGCCCTGTTTCCCAGTGCAGACGGCGCTATGACGGCCTTAACTTCTTCATTTTGTATTGACATTATGGGCCTGAACCGACGAGAAGACCTGAACGAAAAGGAAAAGAAAAGGTTTCGGCAACGCGTGCATCTTACGGTGGCATTTTTATTTTTAATCTTAGTATTAATATTTTATTGGATCAATGATAATAGCATGATTGGCCTTATTTTAAAACTTGCAGGCTATACCTATGGGCCACTATTAGGTCTTTTTGCTTTTGGTATCTTCACCCGGCGACGGCCGGTGGATCGTTTGGTTCCTTTTGTATGTTTTGCCGCACCCCTCCTTTCGTTTATTATAGACGAGGGGGTGAATAAACACGACTGGCTCGGAGGTTACAAAATTGGTCTGGAACTGATTATAATTAATGCAGCCCTTGCATTTATCGGGTTATATTTTATTTCAAAAACGGTATCTCGGGAAGAGTTGGAACAAGGAACAGTAAAATAGCCGATACCGAAAATAATACGCTATGGATTTGGTTCACCCACTCGTTCAGCAATTTTCAGAAACTTATTCGTCACAGGAAGAGGGCATTTTAAAAGAAATCGCTCAGTTTACAGCTACGCAATACACTGAAGCTCACATGCTTAGCGGACAGGTTCAGGGTTTCCTTTTAAAAATGATCAGTTGGATGATCCGGCCAAAGCGGGTATTAGAAATTGGTACGTTTACAGGGTACAGCGCCCTGTGCCTTGCTGATGGCCTGGATGATGATGGGGTGCTGCACACGATTGAATCGGACCAGAAAAGTTTCACTGTTGCAGACAATTTTTTTAAAAAATCTGCGTTATACTCTAAAATAAAGTTGCACCGGGGCGATGCAAAACAGATCATTCCCAAGCTAAACGAAACCTGGGACTTGGTATTTTTAGATGCTGAAAAAACGGGTTATATTGATTACTATAACCTGATTTTCCCCCGTATTAAAAAAAATGGCTTTATCTTAGCGGACAATATTCTATTTCATGGCAAAGCCCTGGAGGCAGAACCAAAAGGAAAAAGCGCAAAAGCCATTAAAGAATTTAATGAATTTATACATACACAAACTAACATAGAAAAAGTAGTATTGACCCTTAGAGATGGGCTCTATTTATTGCGAAAACTGTAATTGATAACATGATGATTCAAAAATTTACCGCAACCGTTCTTACGTTTTTCACTATCATTACCTGCTACGGCCAAAAGGCCGAAATCGTTGAAAACTATATCCATACCTATCGTGGCATTGCCATTACCGAAATGCAACGCACAGGGGTTCCTGCTGCAATTAAATTAGCGCAGGGTATTCATGAAAGTATGGCCGGCCAAAGTGATCTGGTACAGAGATCTTATAATCATTTTGGTATCAAATGTAAGAGTGGCTACACCGGCCCCTATGTGCTGCACGATGATGATGCACCCCGGGAAAGGTTCATGAAATACGATAATGCGGAACAGTCCTTTATAGATCATTCTGATTTCTTGAAGAACCGATCCAGGTATGCTTCCTTGTTTGACTTAGACCCTACCGACTATAAAAACTGGGCTTACGGCCTAAAAAAAGCAGGATACGCCACCAACCCAAAATATCCACAACTTATTATCAGCTTGATTGAAAAATATGGTCTGAACGATTACACACTCATTGCCTTAGGCAAAAAAGCGCCCTCAGACAACATGCAACTGGCCATAGCCAACCCAACCCAAGCACAGGAAGAAATTGAAATAATTGTTGCTCCGGTGTATCCCGAAGGAGAATTTAAAATTAACAATACCCGTGTGATTTTGGCAAAAAAAGGCACTTCCCTCAACCAATTAGCCCAGCAGTTTGGCGTTTCGGTAACCCGCCTGTTCGATTATAATGATTTTGGCATGAGCGCTGAAACAGCTCCAAAAGACTTGTTGGTATTTTTACAGTTGAAAAGAACGGTTGGAGAAAATGAGTATCACGAAGTAAAACCAGGAGAAACGATTTATGATATTGCACAGGCCGAAGGAATCCGGCTTGAATCTATTTTAAAATACAATAATCTTTCCAAATTTACATCTCCGGCAATTGGTTCCAAATTATATTTGCAGGATAAAGCCCCTGCCACCGCTTCCAATGGCCATCATTAAAATGTAATTTATGGCAACCATTAAGGTACACGATAAGGAATTTACAATCTACCTTACCGCTGCCCAAATTCAACAACGCATCCAGGAGATGGCCACTGCCATAAACAAAGATTACGAAGGCGTAAAAGTGTATTTTGTTGCCATTCTGAACGGATCTTTTATGTTCGCAGCAGACATTTTCAGACACCTGACTATTGAAAGTGAAATCTGTTTTATTAGGTTAGCATCGTATAAAGGCTTAAAGTCTAGCGGAGACATTGCCAGCGTAATCGGCCTCGATGAAGATCTGCACCAAAAACACGTCATCCTTCTTGAAGACATTATTGATACAGGAAAAACCATGCACTATTTCCTGCCCAAACTGCTGCACCAACAACCCAGTTCCCTAAAAATTGCCACACTGCTGCATAAAGTGGAAATGACTGAATATGATATTCCTATTCACTATACAGGCTTTGTGATACCCAATAAATTTGTGGTAGGCTATGGATTAGACTATGATGGATTAGGACGCAACTTTGCAGACATCTATCAATTGGCCGAATAACTGAAAAAAGAAGAAAGACTTTCCCCCCTGGCATCAGAAATTTTTTGCACCTCACAAAATGGTCTCTTTCAATCATTTTTTTTCTCAAAATGTTTTTTCAGGTCGTCCGGTGCCACGTGTACATGCAGGTTACCATAGTTAAAATTAGTCATTACCAGGTTATCTTTGTTGTGTGCAACACTATAAGCGCCCAATTCCAAAATATCGCCTACCAAAACGTCCAAAACACGGGCGATATCAAAAAGCATCGTAACGGTAATTTGTGTTTTATTATTTTCTACACGATTATAGGCTGTAACGGAGATGTTTAGCCGCTGGGCTAATACATTTTGTCCGATATTTTTAGCCGTACGCAATGCTTTTATTTTGGCTGCTATTTGTTTGTTTTTATCCTCCATAACCTGTTTTTTGTGTAAAATAATCAAAAAAAAATGCATTTTCTGCAATTTTATTACTTTATTTAGTATTATTTTTAAGTAATCGGATTTTGATTCTGTTTACACACTCTAAATTATTATAATGATTTAAGGTGCAACTGGGAGTTGATGTTGAAATATCAAAAAATGATGAAAAAACAATAGACCGATCCAAATTCCTTTCGGCCAGGCAATACTGGAGATTTTGAGAGTGGAAATTGTTCCTCTTATAGCGATCGTTTGCGTCTTATTTGGGCGTTTTTTTATTGCCCTGAAATATCAGTTTTTGAATGTCGGGAACGTGGCAGTTTATATACTAAAATTGAGCAAATGAAATAAAATGACAACAAAACCGACAACAGCAAAAATAAAAAAGTCTGTAAAATATTGATAATCAATAAAATACAGACTTTCATTGTCGGGGAGACAGGATTCGAACCTGCGACCCCCTGGTCCCAAACCAGGTGCGCTACCGGCCTGCGCTACTCCCCGAACGGCTTTTTATAAAAGCGGTTGCAAAACTAAGGGTTTTGCATCAAACTATGGCATTAAAACGCAGATAAAATATCTTTCTTTTCTAAAAGGCGTTGCAGCAGTACTGCCTGATTTTTACCACGTACAAAATTATGTCCTTCGTATCGGGCACCATAGTACACATCATCATTTAAATGATCCGTCAGGAAACGCAGTGCCTGCATATAAATCATAAAGGTTCCGGAATAGAAAAAGTACTTCATTTCTGTCTCCGTAAGTTCATGAGCCATTTCTTCCCGGTATCCTTTCACAATCGCTTTATAAAATGCATCCCGGATCTCAATTTTTTCATAATCTTTTTCCTCTTCGCTTACAGGGCATAAATACGTTCGCATCATATCTCCTACATCGCTAATAAAATAACCGGGCATGATGGTGTCTAAATCTATCACACACAAACCTTTATCATTCCTGTCGAAAAGCACATTGCTAATTTTGGTGTCGTGGTGCGTTACCCGTTGTTTGAACTCGGGATGGGCTTTAATTTTTTCAAATTCTTCAACAATATCAGCATAGCTGCTCAATTGTTCAATAAGCGCAGCCGCTTCGTGGATTCTTTCCGGGTTGCCTTTTTGCAAAGCTTCCTGAAACTGGGCATACCGTAATGAAAGATCGTGAAACGAAGGCAGGGTGATACGCAAGTCTTCAGCTTTTACCCCAGACAGCAGGCGGGTGAACTTCCCAAATTGCTTAGCCGCCTCATAAGCCTGATCTTCTGTAGCAACCACATCAATCGAATGACTGTCGGGCACAAAAGCAAATACGCGGTAGTAGCCATCTCCTTCCACATGTAGCATAGACTTTCCATCTACCGTCTTTACCGGGCGGGTAAATAAATAGTCTTTATGATGCTCCTGAAGGTAGGCATCCAACATATCTATATTCCAGGCTATATCCTCTGGCTTTTTAAAAATGGCATGGTTTATCTTTTGAAGAATATATTTTTCTTCCCCTTTTTTTACCACCCAGGTGCTGTTAATCAAACCACTACCAAAAGCCTCAGCAGTGTATTCTCCTTTTTGAAACCCGAAAGTTGCTAAAATTTGGTCCATAAATAAAATGTTTTTTTAAACGTTGTTTGGTATAAAAAATGCAATTAATACGTCAATTTTTTTTAAAGGTAACAGATTTTACAGATATTATGATGCGCAAACGGTTGCATTGTTTTTTATGGGTGTACAACCAACAATCCGGGAACTTCTTTTTTAAAAAACTCTTTTTTATTTTTTTCTTTGCCCCGGCGTTCTGCCAGTATGCGCATCAGCATTTCCATAGCTTCAAAACCCTGCTTATAAGAGTATTGCTCTAAAGAAGCTGCAGGTGGCAACGCAGCGTGCTTAGTAAGAGAAATATTGGAATAGCTCACAAAAAGAACGTCTTCATTCACCCGGACTCCGTTTTGCTGTGCCCATTGGGCGGCATCAAGGTGTACATAATCATTAAAACTGATAATTGCATCTGGAGGACGTTTCAAGGCCATCAGGCTTTCCATTGCTTTTTGGGTACTCTTGTCAGTAAGATCTGTTTGTTCCACCAGGCGCATATCTATCTTTATTTTTTGATTGGCGATGGCGTTTACATACCCCTGCAGCCGTTCTTTTGAGGCAATGAGTTCATCCGGTCCGTTGATTAAAGCTACCCGCTTTCGTTCTTGTTTAAAAAGCCAGCTCACCAATTCTTCAGTACCTTTTTTCATATCGCAAAACACCTTGTGCGCGTTCTCAAAAGGTGGCACCCTGTCAAAATAAACAACAGGAATATCGAGCATTTCAAAAGCCGAAAAATGCTCATAGCTGTCGGTTTCTTTTGATAGGGAAACAAGTAGCCCATCTACCCGTTGCTTTTTCATTGCTGCAACAATCTTTTTTTCCTTGATAAAACTATTTTGGCTTTGTCCGAATAAAATAGTGTAATCGTGTTGTAGTGCTGCATCTTCAATTCCGGTAATTGCGGTTGAAAAAAAATCTTCATGAATGCTTGGAATTACCACACCTACCAAAAAGGTCTTTTGTTGTTTGAAAAAGATAGCTTTGGGATTGGGCTCGAAGTTCAACTTCCGAGCCAGTTTTTTTACGGCATCTCTTGTTGTCTGGCTAATGCGGGGGTGGTCGTTCAAAGCCCTTGATACCGTTGAGACCGAAACATTCAGCTTTTCTGCAATTTGCTTTATAGTAGGTATTTTAGTGCCCAAAACAACCCGGTTTGTTTTTGTAAATATACTAAAAAAAGCGGGGAACTTAATTATGTTTTATGTTTAATTTTTTATTCTTATGTCAGGAATATTAAATGCGCCTACTAAGTTAAGCAAGTTCAACCTGTGTGCTTTTAAGTTTGCCAAAAATTTGTCAATGTCATCTCCGTATGCTCTTTCACTAACTGCAAAAAGCAAAACCGCTTTCTGTCCGTTTTTGTCTATTACGTTTTTATAGCGATAAACATTTCTTTCAACAACGCTTAAATACTTTCCGTTTGGCGTATTTTGGCTTAGCAAAAAGTCGAGCATAATTTCATCTCCTTTTCCAAATGTCTGATAATTGACGACAGGATTGCTTTCTTTCATTTTTTTAAGTTCAGATAGTTTTGATGCTACAATGTCTTTGAGATTGATATTGCCAACAAGCACATCAACCGTAACAAGTTTTTTAAATTTTTCAAGTGTGTCGTTTTGGGAAAGATACTCTTGTTTGTAGTAATTATCTGTTGGGTGAGTTGTCCAAACCAAGTTATATGAAACATGATCAAACAGAATTGGTTTTGTTAAACC
>JBDHYK010000164.1:0-7423 GCA_039811305.1 Niabella sp. | reverse complement strand
TTTTATTTCTGTTGCCTTTCGGTATTTTTCAAAAGCCTGCTGGTACAATTCCTCCGCTTCCTTACCTTCTTTTGTTTTTGCCAGATCCCCTAAAGCAGTCCCCCAGTTGTAATAGGCTTCATGATAATCGGGTTTTATTTCTTTTGCCTTTCGGAATTTTTCAATAACCTGCTGGTACAATTCCTCCGCTTCCTTACCTTCTTTTGTTTTTGCCAGATCCCCTAAAGCAGTCCCCCAATTGTTAAATATCGTGGAAAGTAATCTTAAGGAATCAGCATTACCGAGACTTCTTACTTCTTGTTCAATTCGTGCAATAACTTCTTCTTCATATTTGTCTGAAATTATCAAATTGATAATTTCTTTATTCAAGACATCAATCTTGTTTTCAGAAACATTTTGTGCTCCAATGTTGCCCTGTTCAAATTGACGAATAGCCTCTTCTACTTGTCTTTTTGCAATATCCAGGCGTTCTTTAACGCCTTTAAAGTGTTCCTGCTCATCAATATCCACTATTTCTGCAAGCATATTTTTCAGTGCAGTGAAGGGCTTATCAACTATTACTGGTTGTTCTAATCTTAATTCATTATTCAATTTCACCATAAATGAGTCGGAATCAAAACCTTTGATAACAAAGGCATTTGTATCTGGATTGGAGAGAAACCCCTGAATATTTTCATTCGGTTCTGAGTTATTAAATGTTATCCAAAACAGCCCATTGTCAAACCTGCCCAGATTTTTAATATGCTCAAAAATCGGATCTCCTCCACTGTAGCCAATAAAAACCCAGGGTCTTTGGTTTTTTATGGTGTCAAATATTCTTGGCACTGTACTCCTGACCCTATCCATTTCTTCCCGCGTATTTAACAGCCAAAGTCCATGATGTTGCCCATGAAGATATACTACAGATTTTTCTTTGAATGTGGATGTGGTGAAGTCCTTTAGAATTGCCATATCATAAGTAGCAGGAAATATGTTATATAATGCCAATGCCCTCAACATTAAATTATCAAAATTGACAGTAAGTACATAATCCACATAACCATTGCTCATTAATTGAGCTAAATAGATATGGGTAACATTAATTTTAGCATCATCAATATATCTTTTTAATAGTTCATCTCTTTGAGAAGGCGTTAAACAACCCATTAATTTAGCATACGTCCTTTCACTGATTGGCAAATCACTTACAAAGGGACTATCTGAAAATTCTTCAAGTATTTTTTTGATTATCTCACCAGCTAAAGGAATTCTTCCTGAACGTGAAGCTCCAGCACCTAAAAAGAATATAGGTTGAGGCTTGTTTTTTAGCTTAGCTTGTTTGAGTAAGTAACTTAAATGTTCTATTTTGATTTCTTTCATATAGCAGTGTTTGTTACAATCTATTTTATTTTATGAAGCACAAGGTTTGGGAGCAATTGCGAAGTGCACCGCTACCATGAGTCGTTACAAAGTTAAGCATATCGTGTATTCTGCATTGCTCCCGATGCACAATAGTTACACCCAAAGAACAATTCTCTATTCTCATTTGAAAGGCCACCAAGACCAGCTATTATTTTAGATACGTTATTATTTCATCTATTCCCAAACACCCTATTGCTCAATTCGCACCTTTCCTTCCAAACCGGCTTTCGACAAGGGTTTGTTTTTGAGTGCTTCAAGCGGTGCCGTTGTCCAGGTAACACGTTCTTCTTCCGGCAGGCTCAAATCTTTAATTAGCCTGTTGCGCCAGGTATTACTTACTTTGATTTCGATGGAGTTCTTACCGGGTTTGAGGGTTTTTGTAATGTCTAATTTATAAGGAGGGGTCCAAAGAGTACCACAATCTATACCATTAACAACAACGGTAGCAATATTGAATACACTATCAATGGTGAGATAAATGGGGCTGTTTTTATTAACCGCATCTAAAGTAAATTCATTTTGATACAATGCCGTACCGGAGTAAAACCAGGTGGCAGCATCAGCAGGTGCAATCAATCAAACTCCCAGGAATTATGATGTAACTTTAGTAACCATACCAACCTTTGAGCGGAACTCAAACCTCTTTACATAGGGTGCAATGTTGGTGCCAGTTTTATTTGGAGTCAATCTTTCACCATTGCCAATAGTGAGCCTATTGCCAAATCTTCGTCAATTAAAGGCCAATGAATTCCATAACCCGATGGTGAAATAGTAAATATATTTCTTTGAATTTCATCAGCCGATTTTAACTTAGGCGAGATTTTATCAAGTCTTACTTTAACTTCTTTACCGTCTACCAGCAAAAGAATATGATTGGCGTCAAAAGATACCTTTTCAATATTATATGTCACGATCATAATTTTACTTTATAAAGTGACTATTCCAGGATTTAATAATTAAGTCAAAATGTTGATAGAAATTTTCTTTAGTTCTCTTTTTGCGGAAGGCGGTAAATTATATGACAAAGCTTCTCGTATTTCAACATCTTCAACCAATAGCCAATATTTACATTCCATGTCACCCCTTTCGGCGTGAATATGAATCGGTTCTGCACCTTTGTTTGAATAAAAGAACAATCTCCACCTGTAAATAAATAAAACCGGCGGTATGATGCCCGGCGTTATTCGTCGGCTGGTACCGAAACTGAATAACAAACAAAAAGCTGAGAATATATTCATCGTCCAGCCATATTCCAAACAATATTAGCTGTGGTGCTATTGTTATAAATCTAAAATAATTTTCAAATTTTCTTTGAGTTGCAACACCTGTTCATTCGTCAACTTGCCCATCTTTTTTATAAACCGTTTGTTGTCTATTGCTCTCGGTTGGTCAATCAAAACATCACTCAACTTTGGTAATTGTGACTTTTTAAGGTGAACTCGCAAAATTTCTACTTCAGGCTTGACGTTCGTTGTTATTGGACATACAATGGTAGATAAATGTGTGTCATTAAGAAGGTCAGTCTGAACTATTACTACAGGTCTCGTTTTGCCAGGCTCTGTCCCAACTGTTGGATTCAAGTCTGCAAGCCAAATGTCGTACTGCTTATATTCCATCAGCTATCTTTTCAAATTCTGCTAAAATTTCTGCTGAACTTTGAGCCACAAGTTTACTTTCTTTAGTAAGTTTTTTCTTCAAAACCCGCCTTCTATTGAATTGATTATAAAGGTTAAGTGCTTCATTTATATAGCGGTTCCGTGCAAGGTTTAACTCGGCAACCACTTTTTCAGTTTCTTCAAAAACCTTGTCATCAAGTTTGAGTGAAAGAGTTTTCATAATCTTCTTTATGACAAAAGTATATACAATTAGTATATCCTCCAAATTTAAACGATCGTTCAGTCATCACGGCCAACTCTCAAATATATGAAGTCTCTCTCGTACCCCTATCCTATTGCTCAATCCGCACCTTCCCTTCCAAACCAGCTTTCAATAAAGGTTTGTTTTGTAGAGATTCAAGCGGTGCCGTTGTCCAGGTAACACGTTCTTCTTCAGGCAGACTCAGATCTTTAATTAGCCTGTTGCGCCAGGTATTACTTACTTTGATTTCGATGGCATTTTTCTCGGGTTTTAAGGCTTTGGAAATGTCAAGCATATACGGGGGTGTCCACATAGTGCCACAGTCAATACCGTTAATGATTACTGAGACAATATTGAAAACGCTATCAATGGTGAGATAAATGGGACTGTCTTTATTAACCGCATCTAAAGTAAATTCATTTTGATACAACGCCGTACCGGAGTAATGCCGGATGGCAGCATCAGCATGTTCATTCCACTGTGTAAGGGAAGGAAAAGCAACAGCAGTTTTTGGCCCGCCAAATGCAGGATCAAATTGTACCGTCCAATTGCGGCTAATATCCGCGATTGGCTGAGGTGTTCTTTTCACCATCTCTGTCTTCACCTCAGTTACTCCTTTTCTGAATATGACGAAACCAGATTCATGGGCGTGTAAGGGAAGCTTTATATGGATCCGTCCCTCCTGCAATTCCCAATTGGTGATGGTGCTAATCGTTCCATTAACCGGATTCCAGAATTGGGGTTGCGATCCTGTAACTCTAAAAGATAAATTCAGCTCCCTGCTGGTGTTTTCCAGATTGGAGATAAAGTATATATCAGCATCTGCCGTTCTTCTGTGTTTCCATGCAATGGGGTGGCTGTTTGCGGTAGCATCCAGATCACGACTGACGCCAAGGCTTTCAAATGTTTCTTTTGTGTAGGGTGTTTCAATCACCCTACCCTTTCCTTTCCCGTTGAAAATTTGTTTCCATGCTTTTTGCAATTCCGCATCCTTTTCTAAGTAGGAAATTGTGTTCACCTCACTTTTATCAATTAAAATAGTAGCTCCGGCTGCTTTCAACTCTAATATCTTTCTGGCTACTTTCACGGACATTAATCCGCTGTTTGGATTCATCAATAATTTTCCGGGAAAAACAAGAATGGAATAAGTACTGCCTGATTCAAACACGACTTTACCATTAATCACCCTCGCTTTCATCAATGCATCGGGATTGAAACAATCGTATTTATAACCACGCAATGCATCTGTCCAGTTTTCCGGGTCAGCCATATTCGCCGAATGAGAAACCCCATCCGGAATGGTGCGTTGTGGTTGGCCTATATTCGCCAATCTTATTTTTTCAGCAGCCACTCGTTCTTTTCCAAAAACACCGGGCAGCGTACTCACTAATCTATCCGGCAAAATAGAACGCCTCGGCACTTCTTCTCCAATAAACACAGCGATATCTGTTACCGGTTTGCCTTGTTGCAATAGGGCCGAAATCCTTGCATTATAATCTATCCATGCTTTGCTTTGTTTGAACCATGTCTGGTCTCTTTGATAAAACAGTCCGATACTTCCCAGCGTCATTCCCGGTTTCCGATTCAGCCAGGGATTGTGGGTGGTAACATGCAGAATCATTTTATTGATGCCCATGGCGAAGTTGCGATCACCCAACACTTTCAGATTGCCGGGATGCTCATTCCATCCCATTCTCAAGTTGGTAAATGACTCCGCTTGTATCCGGTTCTTGCCATAGATATGTGCTGCGCTGATGGCATCAAACATATCGTTGGGTTTGTCGTGCGTAGGACTGTTCAGCCAAAACTCCCCGGTAGGATAATCCACCGTTTTGAAATGCAGCAATCCATCGCTAACCATTGTGGGTGCTACATTTTCAGCCATAAAGTCGCAGCCTTTTTCTAATGATAATTTTCTGAGTGTAACATAAAACACATCGTTCACCAGTTCGGCAATAGTCTCACGCACATCATGCAGAATCTTTTCAGAAGTAGCGGCATCATTGATGGGAGTACCTGTCATCACCAGTAAATAGGGCATCAGATCGTACCCTCTGCGTTTCTTAAATTCGGTTGCAAAATTTTTATTCCAGTTCTGGCTGCCGGCTTCCCAGCTATCAATATAAAATGTTTTGAGAACCTTGCTTGCCAGCCCGGGATCAGTTTTTTCAAATGCTTTTCCAAACCAATTGTCAAAATGTAATTTGATGGTAGCGGCATCAAACTTATCACATTCCAGTCCTTTTGCCGCACCGCCGGTAGCATTGGTATGGCCGGTAGAAGTATGGCCTATTCTGACAACAACCCAATTGCCTGATTCCGGCTTCCAATTAAGATTACCCTTATCATCCATTTTGCCGGTAAGATTGATGATACTTTTAAAAGGAACCGCTTCGGCTTTAGAAACCATTTGCTCCGTTGTGTTTTCGGCAATACGCCACACACTGCCATTCTTGCCTTCTATCTGATTGATGACCGGTTCGTCGCTAAGGTAGAGTCCTTTTATTTTGAGGGTAGGCTTCCATTTGGCAGCATCCAGATCTTCAGATCCGGCTTCAGTTCCTTTCTTGTCCCATACAAAGCGAAAGACTTTTGCTGTGGTGGCGGGTATGGAAAAGGTATGATCTTCATCTGTATCCTGCCAACCGTGTCGGGGCAATTGTAGTTTTATTACTGTATCGAAATGAACACCATCATTGCCGGCTAAAACAATCAGTCGTTGTGCCTGATAATTCGCGCCGCCTGTATGCGTTTGCAAGGATCGTAAGGTAAACTCTTGACTATACTTATACTGTATCCAGCAGGCAGTATCGCTTCTGAATGTCCTGGTATCATCACCCCTGGATGACAGATAGGAAGCTTTCTCTCCGGTACTGGTCGTTACGGCTGGAACTAAAACTGTTTCGCTAAAAGCATTGGAGGCATTAGCCGGATAAGCGAAAACGGCAACATCCTTATAAAATCCCTCTTTTGTTTCCGGTTGTTCCAAAATTATTTTCTCTTTGTTTGGAGCTTTAATATAAGTTTTCGACCAAACTAATTTTTGCATGGATTGTTCCGGTTTGATCCAGGGGCCACCCGCCAGCGCAAAACCATCACTCATGTGCAATGACATTTTCATGCCCAACCTTTTACATTCCCTCATGGCATGATTCACCATGCCCCACCATTCGGGAGACAATTGTCTTGCCGGATGGACATAAGGTATTTTGGCAACTGTATCATAAATGCAGGCCAGATAAACCCCACCAATACCATTTTTCTGCAAGCCTTCCAGGTCGGCAGTAATACCTTCTTTGGAGACAGCGGCATGCATCCAATACCAGAGTACCCAGGGTTTGGCAGTTTCAGGCGGATTGGCAAATACTGATTCTAAGGAATTGGATTTTGAGCTTTGTCCAATACAAAAATTACCGGCAAAGCCGATCGAAATAACAAGAAAAAATATTTTCAAACGTAGGATCATTATTGTATTTTTTATAGAGTCCGCTGAAGCGGACGACAGTTTGATAGCAGAGAATTTATCTACCATTAAAGATAGAGCTCCGTAGGAGCGACAGATCTGCATAGCTAAACAACAATATTACTTCTCCAAAGGATAAATCATTCATAAAATTCAAATAAATACTTTTCATCATATTCTACTTCAAAGTCATGCAACATCTTTACGTATTCCTGCTGAAATGTCTTTGTACTATGATGCGTCTCCTGATTTATAATGTATTTTATAACATTGTCGCGCTGACTTTTCGAGTGAGAAAATGCACCATAACCAGATTGCCATTCAAAACGACCGGGTATCAGCTTTTGCTTATTGATCCACCCGCTACTATTACTTTTTACGTCTCTAATAAAATCGGAGATTGCAATTGAAGGAGGCATTCCGAAAAAAATATGAACATGATCTTTCCAACCACCAACAGCTAATGTTTTAGCATCGGGGTGAATACCATTAATTATTCCGGCCATATAGCTGTGAAGCCTGTCGCACCAGTCAGCTGCAATACAATTTTGCCTGCCTTTTACCGCAAAGACAGCATGAATTGAAATCTGGGAATAAACGTTGGCCATACCTTATCTATTATTTTTACCAAACTGACGCCTCTACGAGGCTTTGATGGAAACGCGGTCTCTTTCTACCAAACTGACGCCTCTACGAGGCTTT
>JBDHYK010000163.1:0-7438 GCA_039811305.1 Niabella sp. | reverse complement strand
TGCTCGGGGGTGTAAAAAAACAATTCGTCCAATCTTTGTTTTGCAGAGAGAAATGCCAAGTCCGACAAATGTTTGGAAAATCCAAGCCAAAAAATATCTTGTTGAATTAACTGCTCCAATTTACTTTTCTCAAAGTAAAGCACTTCTGTTTTCAACAATATTTCGATTTTAGCTTGCGAATTTTCTCCTGTTATGTAGCTGGCAAAGTCGCCAATTACATCGCCATTCACTTGTAGCAAATAGCTTATTTCTTCGCCTTTGTTGTTCACATAGTAAATTCGTGCAGCCCCGTTAATGATATATCCTAATTTATCAAAAACACAATTTTTCGCCACAATCAATTCATGTTTTTCATGAGTTTCAATACAGCAAATATTTAAAAACTCTTCAACACGTACTATTGGAATTTGAAGCGTGGTTGCTAATTTCTCTTTAAGCAATTGGATCATAACGGTTCATCGTATTTATGTTTATTTTCTGAAAGGTATCGTTTTAACCAGACCGCTAACAATTTTTTATTTTTGCTCATTATCTCCTTTCAAAAATGGTTTACGTTTCTGTTTCGGTTTTGGTTGTCTGTTCAATCTTGGAGTGTCGTCTTACCATTGGCTATAACAAAAGGGTTTACGATATAGAACAGGCATGAATCAAAAAAAATTAATCCAAAAGAACACAAACACCAATAATTTTCCGTAGCTTTGCCGCCTCAAATAGTTCTTTTAATGAAACCGGCATGTTGTAGCGCTGTATTTTACGGCTTACTTTTTGTCCGGTACGTTCCGTCCCCAGGGCGGTTATGAGGAACTTGGAAGATTGAAAACAATGGTTTTCAATCGTTTGAACCAATAAATCAATTTAAAATGGCAAAAGAAATTTCCGGCTTTGTAAAGCTACAATGCAAGGGTGGTCAGGCCAATCCGGCACCACCCATCGGTCCGGCTTTAGGTTCCAAGGGTATCAACATCATGGAATTCTGCAAGCAGTTCAATGCAAGAACACAGGACAAAATGGGCAAAGTTCTGCCCGTATTAATCACAGTTTACAGCGATAAAAGTTTTGACTTCATCATCAAAACCCCTCCTGCAACCGTACAGTTGATGGAAGCGGCTAAAATTCAAAAAGGCTCTAAAGAAAGCAATCGTGCCAAAGTAGGCAAGGTTAGCTGGGAGCAGGTAGAAGCAATTGCAAAAGACAAAATGCCCGACCTGAACTGCTTTACGATAGAAAGCGCCATGAAAATGGTAGCCGGTTCGGCCCGCAGCCTCGGAATTACTGTAGAAGGTACAGCCCCTTGGGAAAATTAAAAAAAGGATTTCTCATCTTTAAAAGAATTACAAATGGCATTCATTGGAAAAAAGAGAAAAGCAGCCAACACCAAGGTAGAGGCGCTTAAAGCATATACTTTAAAAGAAGCATCTTCACTGGTAAAAGAAGTGAACATAGCAAAATTTGATGCTTCGGTGGATATACACGTTCGCTTAGGTGTGGATCCTAAAAAGGCCGATCAGGCAATTCGTGGTACCGTAACCCTGCCCCATGGCACTGGTAAAACCAAAAGAGTACTGGTACTTTGCACCCCCGACAAAGAAGAGTCTGCCATAGCAGCAGGAGCCGATCACGTAGGGTTGGACGAATTTATTCAAAAAATTGAAAGTGGCTGGACGGATATAGATGTAGTAATTGCTACCCCGCAGGTGATGCCCAAGATTGGTAAATTAGGGAAAATACTGGGGCCACGCAACCTGATGCCCAACCCCAAAACGGGTACCGTTACCAACGATGTAGCTGCGGCAGTAACCGAAGTAAAAGGTGGTAAAATTGCGTACAAAGTTGACAAAGCAGGGATCATTCACGCTTCCATTGGCAGGGTAAGTTTTAGCCCCGACAAATTGGAAGACAACAGTAAAGAACTCATCGGCGCCCTTATTAAGGCAAAACCCGCTACTGCAAAAGGCACCTACCTCAAAGGTATTTATATGGCCAGCAGCATGAGCCCCGGCATCATGATTGATACAAAATCCTTTGTACACTAATCAATTTTTTAACACAGTCAAACTTTATATAAAATGACTAAAGAGCAAAAAAACGAAGTAATTGAAGTACTGAAGGATAAATTCAGCCAGTACAACAATTTTTATATTACCGATACCGAATCGCTCTCTGTGGAGCAGGTAGGGAAACTACGTCGCGCCTGCTTCGACAAAAACGTGGAGATGCGCGTGGCAAAAAATACCCTCATAAGAAAAGCGTTGGAAGCTATTGATGCGGACAGGTTTTCAGATGTTTATGGCAGCCTGCACCAGGTTACCGCGCTGATGTTCAGCGAAAACCCAAAAGAACCCGCATTAATCCTAAGCAGTTTCCGTAAAGAAACCAAGTTGGAAAGACCCGTACTGAAAGCCGCCTTCATTGATGGCAGCGTATTTACCGGCGACGATCAACTGAAAGCGCTCACCACACTCAAAAGCAAGCAAGACCTTATTGGTGAAATCATTGGTCTGTTGCAATCTCCTGCCAAAAATGTTATCAGCGGCCTAAACGCCGGAAGCAAGCTGGCAAGCCTGATCAAGGCACTGGAAGAAAGAGAAGGTGTACCTGCCTAACCGCAGCTCCTTGTTCGCAAACCACAGTTTCGAACAGCAACAAGTTCTTTTTTTAATATTAGATTGCCGGCTGCAGGCTACCAGGGAGCAGCGGTTGCGACGCTCCGTTCCACAGCAGTAACTACACCCGGCATCAAAAGATAATAACCTCCGACACTTGCAAAAAGCAGCTAAGAGGTGCCCCAGGTTCCCGGGATGAGGGAACATATTTTATAACCATCCGCCGGAGTGATTAATATGTAACGATGAAGGCGGTTATTAAAACGTAAAAAAATGGCAGATTTAAAAGCATTTGCAGAACAGTTAGTGAACCTGACTGTAAAAGAAGTAAACGAGTTAGCACAAATTTTAAAAGACGAGTACGGCATTGAGCCCGCTGCTGCTGCTGTAGCTGTAGCTGCCGGCCCTGCTGCTGCTGCTGAAGCTCCTGCAGAAAAAACAGCTTTTGATGTAGTATTGAAAGCTGCCGGTCCTAACAAACTGAACGTAGTGAAAGTTGTAAAAGACATCACCGGTTTAGGTCTTAAAGAAGCGAAAGAATTAGTTGACGGTGCTCCAAAACCTGTTAAAGAAGGTGTAGCAAAAGCCGAAGCTGAAGAAGTTGCTGCTAAACTGAAAGAAGCCGGTGCTGAAGTAGAAGTTGCTTAATTACTCTTGCACAAAATAACTCACAAGCCTGAGGTTTTTAAAAAACTTCAGGCTTTTTTCATGCTCAAAAAAATTACAACTGAGCTACTGGGGGATCTAATGCATCCGGCGCAAAGAACTCGCACATGGACTGGCACATAGGCCACCGCTTCAAATGGTAGCGTGAACAAAGGAACTCCATTTTAGTTTTGAACCTATTTAGCACAAAAACTGCTATCAAGTACTGTTCATGATGCAAAAAACTTTAACTTGCGGCGGATTCCCAAAAAAAATAAAACCCAGGATGATTATGGAGCATTTGAAGCGCATTGGTTTTGACAACGAAAAATATTTACGCGAACAAACGGCTTCCATTCTGGAAAGAGTCAATCGTTTCAACGACAAACTTTACCTGGAATTTGGTGGCAAAATACTATACGACTATCACGCAGCCCGGGTATTGCCCGGTTTTGACCCCAATGTAAAAATGCGACTATTGCAGCAGCTAAAGGACAAAATAGATGTGATTCTTTGCATACACGCCGGCGACATTGAGAAAAGTAAGATTCGTGCCGATTTTGGAATATCTTACGATTTGGATGTATTAAAAAGTATTGATGACCTGAAAAGCTGGGGGGTGGACGTAGCCGCCGTGGTGATTACCCGATACCAACATCAACCTTCTGCAAAAACATTCAGAAACAAACTTAAAATGCGGGGCATAAAAGTGTATCTTCACTACCCTACTGCTGGCTACCCTACCGATGTGGATTTGATTGTGAGCGACAAAGGATACGGAGCCAATGAGTATATTGAAACTGCCAAACCCATTGTGGTAGTTACCGGACCCGGGCCCGGCAGCGGCAAACTTGCCACCTGTTTGTCTAATTTATACCACGAGTATAAAAAAGGTATTAAAGCCGGATATGCCAAGTTTGAAACCTTTCCTATTTGGGATCTGCCTATTGACCACAAAGTTAATATAGCTTACGAAGCCGCTACCACAGATCTTAAAGACGTGGTGATGATTGACTCGCACCATTTAAAAGCCTATAATAGTAAAGTTGCCAACTACAACCGCGATATTGAAGCCTTCAACCTGCTTCGGCGTATTCTTGAAAAAATTACCGGAGACGAACCCATGTACAAATCTCCTACCGATATGGGTGTGAACCGGGCCAGTGCCGGCATTATTGACGACGCAGTGATCTCAGAAGCTTCCCACCAGGAAATCATTCGCAGATATTTCCGGGCGGTTGTAGATTATTCGATGGGTTTGGTAGAAAGCGATACCTTAGACCGCGCCACGGAAATACTGCACAAAGTAGGTGCTAAAGAAGACGACAGAAAAGTAGTGCTGCCTGCCCGAAAAGCAGCTCGCGATGCGGCTAAAACCGGGAAAGGCAACGCAGGAATTTTTGTGGGAGCCGCAATTCAGCTCCCAGACGGCACCATCATACAGGGTAAAAACTCACCCTTACTGCACGCCGGTTCTGCATTGATATTAAATGCTACAAAACACCTGGCAGGTTTACCTGAAAATATGCACCTGCTGCCTAAAAGTATTATTGACTCAGTTACCTACCTTAAAAAAGATTTACTGCACGGCACCGAAGTTAGCCTGGATGTGGAAGAAACCCTCATCGTATTAGCCATTAGTGCTTTGTCTAACCCGGCAGCCCAGATGGCGATGGAACACCTTAAAGACCTGGCGGGTCGTGAAGTACATTCTACCCATGTACCTACTCCCGGCGACGAAACCGGTCTCAGAAAGCTAAAAGTGAATTTCACCTGCGACCCTGAATTCTCCAGCAAAAGGCTTTTTGTAGGGGAGTAGCCCAGCCCTTGCCGGATAATTTCAAAGTTTGTGTAAAACAAACGGTTAGTGAACGGATTTGCTTCTGGGCTTAATCCCAGTCCGATGCCACTGCAGTCATCAAAACCTCTCCTTTACTATTCTTAAAGCTAATTTCATGCCCCTTCAGCTCGTAGCGAGCTACCTCAGAAAGTGCCTTGGTTAAAGCGTCTTCTATATGCATGGTTTGCTCGCAATACATTTTTGTAGAACCCATATTGGTAAAACGGATTGTATTTTTGCGATCTGTTTTTGTTGTAAAAAAGATGCGGTTACACCCGCCGTAAGCGCCATTGGCCTCCGGATTGCTTAAATTAATCGCTGCTTTGGCAGCTACCAGTGCTTCGTAACTTACGCCGGGCAAAGTCTTCAACATCCATTCCCGTTGTAGATTCCCTTTGGTTGCTATTGCCTTACTGTTGGTACAAGATACCATTGCGAATACTACTGCTGACATTGCGATAAAAATCATTGTTATTTTCTTCATTTTCTAAAAATTTCCCTTAGGATGCATAAAAAGTGCCTATTTCATTTAAGAAAACGTTAAATACCTTCGATTTTATTGATTTGCCTGTTTTTCGTAGTCAAACTGCGTTAAAACATAGGTACATGCTACAGAAGTTTAGTCTTCCAATATCTTTTTGTAGCTGGTAATTACACCCCTTATCAGCGAAGAGCTAAAGCCCTGGTGTTCCATTTCATTAAGCCCTACAATTGTACAGCCTTTTGGGGTAGTAACTTTATCAATTTCCTGCTCGGGGTGGCTGCCATTTTTTAGCAACAGTTCTGCCGCGCCTTTCACGGTTTGAGCCGCTATCAGGCTGGCCGTTTTGGCATCAAACCCTATTTCAATGCCTCCTTGTATGTTGGCACGAATATAGCGCATAGCATAGGCAGTGCCGCAAGCCCCCAATACGGTTGCTGCATTCATCAGCTTTTCATCTATAATGGCTACTTTGCCAATATTATTAAACATTTCTGTTACGTAAGTTACCTGTTCTTCGGAGGCGCCCTCGTAACTGATGCAGGTGATACTTTCCTGAATGGCAATGGCCGTATTGGGCATAGCCCGAAACAGGGGCAATTCTGTCTGAATCATTTCTCTAAGATCGGCAATACTCACTCCTGTAATAACCGAAACCACAATATGCTGCTCCGTAAGCGCATTCCTTAACCCCTCCAGCACAGCGGCTATTTGATACGGCTTTACCGCTAAAATGATCAATTGGCTGTTTTTTACAGCTTCGGCATTGTTCGAAAGAATTTGTACTCCATGCACGTTCCACCCCTTAAGCGAAGCAGTATTCCGTTTTGTAACCGTAATTTCTGCGGGTTGTGCAAATTGACTCTTTATCAAACCTTCAGCGATGGCGGTTCCCAAATTACCCCCTCCAATTATTGCAATGTTCATACACTATTAATTATAATTTAAATTTATTGTTGAGAAGCGCTGCAAACTGCAGGTGCTTTCAAGGGCAACTCTGCAGAACGCGATCCTGTTTCCGTTTCGAAGATAAGTAAAAAAACAAACCTCAATGTTCCCTGTATTTTTATGGGTACATTCCAAAACCTCGCAAACCTTATGTCTTTGATTTTGCTACAAACGAAACGGATTGACAGCAATTGTTCAGCAAAAGAACCCAACTCTTAAACCAGCAGAACCGGGTCTGTGGAAAAATCACATAAATTTTAAAAAAACAAAGCAGCTTTCTTACTTAGAAAGGAGCTCTGATAAAAAAGCAGGTTCCACCCCGAAATAGAGTGATCTTATTTGCCGTATTTTTTTTCTTTGTAATTAAGTCAAAATAAAAATAACCTATTATTTATTTTTATTATATTATATATTTACTTTGTTTTTGTTCATTTTTAGACATATTTCAAAATATTTTTAAAATATTTTTTACAAATTGTCTGTTTTTTGCATCATAAACCTATTTTTGTAAAAATATTTATATGAATTTAAGATTTAATGCCCTTTCAAACTTAAAACCCACCAGCGAAGAGCTGGGAAAAATAACCCCCAAAGTGACTGCTGTTTTTGGTTCCCATGTGTTCAATTTAAAAACCGCAAGGCAGTTTTTGAGCGATGCAGCCTATAAAAGTCTTATTTCCTCCATCCATGCCGGCAAAAAAATAGAACGATCTCAGGCCAACGAAATTGCAAACGGGATGCGTGCCTGGGCCGAGCAAAAAGGGGTAACGCACTTTAGCCACTGGTTTCAGCCGCTGACAGGCTCAACCGCAGAAAAACATGATGCGTTTTTTACGCTAAAAAGCGATGGAACCCCCATCGAGGAATTTGATGGGTATGGACTCATTCAACAGGAATCCGACGCTTCGTCATTCCCAAATG
>JBDHYK010000162.1:0-7536 GCA_039811305.1 Niabella sp. | reverse complement strand
CTTACCGCTACGGTTTCCTCCAGCCAGTTAATTGTGTGGAACGATGAGGTCAACACTTTTCAATGGGTTATTGAAACCCTTATGGAAGTGTGTGGTCACACATTTGAGCAAGCAGAGCAATGTTCTTATATCATTCACTTTAAGGGTAAATATGCCGTAAAAGACGGCAGTTTTAGCGATCTGAAACCCATGTGCGATGCGATTCTGGACAGAGGGATTCAGGCCACTGTAGAGACCGTTACCGTTTAATTTCCCGATTATTTCATCCTTTTTCCGAGTTTTTACAATGGCAATTTTTGCCTTAGACGATTCCTTTGTTTTTCCACCCGTTCATTTGGCCGAACCCGATGGGCTCCTGGCCATCGGTGGCGACTTGTCGCCTGAGCGCTTATTAGCGGCTTATCGCGCAGGCATCTTTCCCTGGTACGAAAACCCGCCTATTCTTTGGTGGTGCCCCAACCCGCGTTTTGTATTATTTCCCGAAGAATTAAAACTGAGCAAATCTTTAAAACCTCTTTTAAATAGGAATGCCTTTTCATTTACTATCAACAAAGATTTTAAACAGGTGATAGACCAATGCAAAACTGTACCCCGTGCCGGTCAGCAAAGCACCTGGATCACCGATGAAATAAAAGCCGCCTACCTGAACCTCCATGAAACAGGCTATGCCCATAGTGCTGAAGTATGGCAGGATGGCAGGCTTGCCGGCGGGCTCTACGGTATAAAAATTGGCAAAGTCTTTTTCGGAGAAAGTATGTTCAGCCGGGTAAGCAATGCTTCCCGATATGCGTTGGCAAAATACATTACTTCGCAGAAAGACGAAATACGACTTATTGATTGTCAGATATTTACATACTATCTGGCCAGTATGGGCGCCCGCATGATTGACGGCGGAGATTTCAACACCTATTTAAAACAATACTGCCTTTAGAACCGGGTACCCAAATAGTGGGGCATCATTGCCAGCCAGGTAGGCCAATCGTGCTTGTAGCCTTCTCCCCAGTTGTCAAATTCATAATTGATGCCTTTATCGTAAAGAATTTTTGCAAATTCACCCCCGGCACGAGGATCTTCATAAGGACCACTACCCGTAAGTATGTGAATGTGATGGCTCTTGCGTATTTGCTCCAAAATACCGTGATCGGTAAGATTCGGCATATAATGCTGAGGGCTGTTGTAATAAACGTTATCATCAATATACCCATTACTATAATAGGTAAGATCGTACACCCCACTCATCGAAATAACGCCATTGATCAGATCGGGACGTTTTAAAAACAGGTTCATACTGTGCAAAGCACCAAATGAAGCACCACTGACAATGATCATAGTTTCGTTGCTGGTAGAGTTTCTGATAAAGGGTATTACTTCATTGTACACATACTCATTCCATTGTTGGTGCCGATAGGCCTGATCCCAGGGAGCCATATCTTTTTTTAGCCAGCTTTCGTTGTTCACACTATCTATCGAGTACACTTTCACCCATCCGGCATTAATAAAAGGTGCAATGGCATCAATCATCTTGAACCGCTCGTATTCTAAATAATCGGCGCCAGCGGTGGGCACAAACAATAATGCATTTCCATAATGGCCGTAAGTAACAATCGGCATGTCTTTATTTAGTATGGGACTATGCCAGGATGTAATTTCTCTTTTCATGTATCTGTATTTATTTTTTCTGGTTGTATCAGGCCGGTCTGTCTTCAGACAGGGAATTTCCCATACAACAAATATGATTTTCGGGCAAAGGTGAGGGTATTTGATTTAAAAAAATAATATTTACAGATGTCTTTTATCATATCGCTAACTTCTCACAATTTTTGTATCTTGCCGTATGGATATTATCAAAGAACTTAATGATAAACCCTCGCGAAAAAAACTGCTCTACCCTGTAAATGAAGAGCTATCGGATTATTTGAAACGCCAGGGTCGTGAGGTGAACTTACCGATCTCTCATAAAGATCTGTTAAATTTCACCTGGTCTATCCCCATAAAAGATGCAGAAGGTAATTACACCGCCTGGGAAAAAGCTATTTACGATAACCGGGATTGGGATTTTTTGAGGGAAGGTTTGGTAAAAATTTACGCTATTTTGAAAACAGAAGGCGACCTGAGCTTTACCGACCATTTAGACGTAGCTCGTATTGACTATTGTGCTTTTGGCAATTCTCTGCCCTTCCGTATTCGGATCATCAACAAATTCAACTCCAATTTCGACCACTATTACATGAAAATTACCGATGCTTCCCGCATCTATGGTTTGGAGTTGGAGCATATCCTGTCTCCCAACCGAATCACTTTTTATACCGATGGCGGCACCTTAGTAGAAGAACATATACCCGGTATTGCCGGCGACTTGTTTATTAAGGACTATTTTGATAAAGAAGAAACCAATAAAACCCGTTTGGCAAAAGAATTTGTAAAGTTTAATGAACGCTGCTTTGTGAGGCTTTTGGGCGATATGCGTAGTTATAACTTTGTGGTTGTAGCCACGCCCGATATTGAATGTTACCAATATCGGTTTCGGGCCATTGACTTTGACCAACAATGCTACGAAGGCCGAAAAAATCTTTACCTGCCCCAGTTTTTTAAAGAAAATAATCCTTTTGTACAGAATGTTTTTGCCCATCTTAATAAAGAATCGGTAGCACAGTACCGTGCCGAAGAACGATCCACCATGGCATTTCGGGTAGCTGCCAGCCGATTCCGGCTGATGGAGCTGCTGAATATTATGACGCGCGACACGATCTCGCCAACAGAAAAACGCGACCTTCTGAAGAAACAACTCAATGAGCATTTTAACACCGAATCCTTTAATCGTTGCAAATCCATGGGTCAAATACTAAAAACACACCTGAAATATATGCTTCGCGACAACCTGAAACTAATTCAGGAAAAAACACGCAGCCTGAAAAATACCGTGCTCATGACGGTGTAAGACTGCCTTGCCGTAATTCGCATAAAGTTTTTTCATTGAAATAGAAACCCTCTTATCTTTGTTGAAATGTTGCGCCGCACGATAGAGATTATTGGCCAAAGTTTTAAAATGGCTGTACAAGAACTTTGGAAGAATAAGTTGCGCACATTTCTTTCTCTGTTTGGCGTAACCATCGGAATTTTTTGCATCATCGGGGTGCTTGCCACCGTAAACAGTTTGCAGCGCAATATCCAAAACGAGATCAGCCAGATGGGGAGCAATACCATTTTCATAGATAAATGGGTTTGGAGCGGCGGCCCCGACTACCCCTGGTGGAAATACGTGAATCGCCCCTCACCCAAATACGAAGAGATTAGCCAAATTAAAGAACGCTCTCCCAATACAGGCCACATTGCACTGTTTATCAATACAAAGGATCAAGTGGATTTTGCCGGTTTTACCCTGAACAACGTAAGCGTATATGGCGTCACCTCCGATTACTTCAATATCCAAACCTTAAACATAGGCTTTGGAAGGCAAATTTCAGACGCAGAATTTAACTACGGATCTCCTGCCACAGTTATTGGCGACGAGATTGCCACCCTGTTATTTAATGAACCTGAATTAGCCGTAGGCAAACAAATTACCGTAAAGGGTAAAAAACTTACCGTGATCGGTGTGATCAAGAAACAGGGAAAACAAGTTACCGGAGGTTGGGACTTCGACCACAGCGTCATCCTGCCCTTCCAATTTGCAAGAACCATCTATAACGAGAAAAAAACCGATCCCGTTATTATTGTAAAAGGAAAGAGCAACGTAACCATGACGGCTCTAAAGGATGAATTAGAGGGAGTGATGCGAAGTATTCACAAACTCAGTCCAACTGCCGATTCCGACTTTGCGCTGAACAATATGGACGATATCAGCAAAGAAGTGGAGGGGGCCTTTGTAGGATTGAATATCGGTGGAGCCATTATCGGGGGCATCAGCCTGATTGTGGGGTTGTTTGGGGTGGCCAATATTATGTTTGTAACCGTAAAAGAACGCACTTCTCAGATCGGATTGAAAAAGGCAATCGGTGCCAAGCGCCGTATCATTCTTACCGAGTTTTTGTTAGAAGCTGCTTTCCTTTGTATTATTGGCGGTATTATTGGTTTGATATTGGTATTCTTCCTTGCCCTAGTGCTTACCAAAGTTCTTGAGTTCCCGATTTTTGTTTCGGTAGGCAATATGCTCTGGACCCTGATTATTTGTATCCTGGTTGGCGTAGCTGCTGGGATCATACCGGCGGTTCAGGCAGCCAAAATGGATCCCGTAGTGGCCATACGCAGTTAAACCATGCTACTGCAAGCAGTTGTTACACATTAAAATAGTATGAGTATTACTTTATTAGCCATTGAATCCAGTTGTGACGAAACCTCCGCAGCTGTTTGTGTAGATGGTACCATTTTATCCAACCCCATTGCCACACAGGCTGTTCACGCCCAATTTGGGGGTGTAGTTCCCGAGATGGCTTCCCGGGCGCATTTGCAAAATATTGTACCCGTTGTAGATACGGCTCTTAAAACTGCGGGGGTGAATTTAAAGCAGGTAGATGCCCTTGCTTACACGCAGGCACCCGGGCTAATCGGTTCTTTGTTAGTCGGCGGTCAATTTGCCAAATCATTAGCACTGGCTTTGAACAAACCCCTGATTGCCGTAAACCACATGCAGGCACATGTTCTGGCCAACCTGATCCCCGAAAGAAAACCGTCTTTCCCGTTTTTATGCCTTACCGTAAGTGGCGGCCACACCCAAATTGTGCTTTGTGAAGCCCCTACCCAATTAAAAATAATTGGCGAAACCATAGATGATGCGGCAGGAGAAGCCTTTGACAAATCGGCAAAACTCTTAGGCCTGCCCTATCCCGGCGGCCCCCTGATTGACAAATATGCGAAGCTGGGCAATCCAAAAAGGTTTCAATTCCCTGAACCTAAGATACCCGATTATAATTTTAGTTTTAGCGGCCTAAAAACTTCCATCCTTTATTTTTTGATGAACGCAGGGAACAGTTTGATATACAAAGAAGAATTTGCAGCGGATGAAGCCGAAAAGAAGAGATTCATAGAAGAAAACCTGAACGATATTTGTGCTTCTATCCAACACCGGATTATCACCATTCTTTTAAACAAACTTAAAAAAGCAGCAACAGATCTTAAAATTAAGGAACTGTGTATCGCCGGTGGCGTATCGGCTAATAGCGGGCTGCGCCAGGCGTTTACAGAAACAGGCAAGGAACAGGGTTGGAACACGTATATCCCTGATTTTCAGTATTGTACGGACAATGCCGGCATGATCGCCATAACCGGTTATTATAAATATTTAGAACAGGATTTTTCTCCTCTTACTGTAGCTTCAGAGGCCCGAGGGTTTTAGAGCATGAGTTAAATAACTCTGTGAGAGCCAAAACAGTTACGCCCGGCCGTTTATCTACCTCCAATAGCACAAAATGCCCAACTCCTATTTTCAGTTTAAGCAATTCCTCATCCAACAAGAGCATTGCAGTATGAAGGTAACCACCGATGCCTGCCTCTTTGGTGCCTGGGTAGCTCATACTCTGCAAAACAATAGCTCCGTTAGCCATATCTTAGACATTGGCTCCGGTACCGGCATCCTCAGCCTGATGGTGGCTCAAAAAACAAAGGCTTTCATCGAAGCGATTGAACTGCAACATACTGATTACCGGCAATCCCTTCAAAACCTCGCCGCCTCTCCCTGGAAGGATCGGATTCAAATACATCATGCCGATGCCCTCAGGTTCACCTACTCCAAAAAATACGATGCCATTATCTGCAACCCCCCATTTTATGAAAACGATCTGCTAAGTACCAACAAGGAAAAAAATATTGCCCACCACCACCAAGGCCTCAGACTGGAAAACTTGTTCAGCAGGGTTCAAAAAATTCTACACCCGCAGGGGCTGTTTTTTCTATTAATTCCGGAGAGAAGAGGGGTTGAAACCTCTCAGTTGTTGCAGGCTGCCGGCTTTTTTATAAACGAAAGAATATCTATAAAGCAAACAGAAAAACATGGCAGCTTTCGACAGATACTGAAGGCTTCTTTTTCAAAATCTATTGAGAAACAATCTGTTATCATCATAAAGAATGAGCAGCGCTACTCTGAGGAATTTAAAAATCTTTTAGAGGACTACTACCTGTAACCCCAAACTGTTTCCTACCTAAACCCACCGGCTGTTTCGCGCCATAATATTAATAACCTCATATCTGGAACTGATTTTTGTCATATACGTTTCCAGCTTTGCGTTGTTACTTTGTACGTTGTCAATGTTGACAAACGACCATTAGTAAACGATTGTAATGAATACCGTAAAAAAACAACCGGTAGCAAAAGAAAGAAAAGTTAAAGGCAGGGTAGAAATTGAAATTCAAAAATGTAAAGGGTGCGAGCTATGCACTGCTGCCTGTAAAGAAGGCGTTCTTTCACTTTCAGACGCTATTAATGCCAAAGGATACCGTTATGTAATCGCTAATAACGATGTATGTACGGGTTGCGTGAACTGTGCGCTTGTTTGTCCCGATGCTGTGATTACTGTCTATCGCACCCTGCCGGGAAGTAAAAAAAAAGAAATCATTACGCCCGACAACAAGGAAGCACTGGAAAATTTTTTGAAGAGTTCGGTCTAAAACGGTTTCCGGCCTCTTATTTGAAAACGGTGTACCCCAACAAAACTTCAAAACAGGTTGAAAATGGAAGCAAAACTCATGAAAGGAAATGAAGCGCTGGCCGAAGCAGCCATACAGGCCGGTTGCGACGCTTATTTTGGTTATCCCATAACTCCCCAAAGCGAGGTATTGGAATACTTAGCACGCGAGATGCCCAAACACGGCAGGGTGGTATTACAGGCAGAAAGCGAAATCGCTTCTATTAATATGGTATATGGTGCTGCCGGTGCCGGATTCCGGGCTATGACCAGCTCTTCCTCGCCGGGCATTAGCCTGATGGCCGAGGGCATATCCTATTTATCAGGTGCCGAATTGCCCTGCCTGATCGTGAATGTAAACCGCGCAGGACCTGGTCTCGCATCCATCCAACCCGGCCAGGGCGACTATTTTCAGGCTACCAAGGGAGGAGGACACGGCGATTACCGAATGATTGTGCTGGCACCCAACAGCGTGCAAGAGATGGCCGATTTTGTGTTTCTCGGCTTCGATCTTGCCGATGCCTATCGCAACCCCGTTATGATTTTAAGCGATGGCGCTATTGGCCAGATGATGGAAAAAGTAGTTTGGAAGGGGCATACCGTTAACAAAATTGACAAACCCTGGGCTACCACGGGCAAAACCGGTAGCCGAAACCGAAACGCAATCACCTCGCTTTTCATCAAACCGGAAGATATGGAACAACACAATCTGAAATTGATTGAAAAATTCAATACCATCCGCCACAACGAAGTGCGTTTCGAGGAAATCGGTTTAGATGATGCTGAATACTTGTTGGTAGCTTTCGGGCTCAGTTCGCGTATTTGCCTGAAAGCCATGGATATAGCCCGGGAAAAAGGGATCAAAGTTGGATTATTCCGCCCCATAACCCTGTTTCCTTTTCCCTACCAACGGCTTTTT
>JBDHYK010000161.1:0-7560 GCA_039811305.1 Niabella sp. | reverse complement strand
CAAAAATCCTATGGTTTTGAGTTTAGGAACTCTGCGGGCGAAGGTATAGACACTACCATTTTAGACCTGCCCAAAGAAGAAGATTTCATCCTTTATGGCCCCGCAAATGACAAAAGTTTGCTTAGAAACGTCATTATCTATGAGCTTTCCAACCAAATTGGCTGGTACGCCTCTCGCACCCGGTTTGTTCAATTACATATCAACGGATCCTATAACGGCCTATATGTATTGATGGAAAAAATAAAGCGCAATAAAAACAGAGTCAATATATCAAAAATTGCTTCTGATAATACGGGAGGTTACATTATTAAAATTGACAAATCCTCCGGCGATGCCACGGGCAAACCCGACAACTATTATGATGAAAGTTTTAGTTGGAGATCGTCTTTCGATCCCTCGGGGACTCTTTTAGGCTTTGCGCCCTACGGGCCCAAAAAGGGGACTGAAACCTATTTTATATACGAGTACCCCAAACCCGACAATATTACAACAGCACAAAAAGACTACATTAAAAAATATATTGACGACTTTGAAAAAGCGCTGCTTTCGCAGAGTTTTAAAGATGCCTCATCTGGTTATCGCAATTTTATTGATGTGGATAGTTTTATTGACTATTTTTTGTTGAACGAGTTAAGCCACAACCCCGACGCCTATCGGCTCAGTACCTTTCTTTATAAAGATAAAAGCGCTAAATTAAAAATAGGCCCCATTTGGGATTTCAATCTTGCTTTTGGAAATGATTCCCGCACAGCAATTGCTGCCCCATATAACTGGGCCTATAATTTTAACAATTACTATCCTTCTGATGGCTGGTTGGTTAATTTTTGGTGGAAACGCCTACTGAGCGATCCGTTTTTCACCAACCAACTCAAAAGCCGATGGGCCAATCTGAGGAGTCATGCGTTTAGCGAAAGCAATATCTATTCCATTATTGATAGTAAAATTAGCCTGCTTACCTCTCATAAAAGTATTGTACGCCACTTTGCCCGATGGAACTTTCTGGGTGTAAAACTGCCTTTCAATGGTTTTGTAGGGCAAACCTATCAGGAAGAAGTAGATTATTTAAAAAACTGGATCCGACAAAGGTTACTATGGATGGATCAGAACATCAGCAGTTTATAAAAGTATCTCTTGTTGATAACTCGTTCCGGTTTCTACCAGAAGCCTTCTGCAATGTTCTTAAAACGGCAAAATAATAGTTCTTTACATTGGGCGGCTGGCGTTGCAGCTACTGCTTATTTTGGGCATCCCCCACAATCAGGGTATGGTAGAGTGCATTCACAACTCTGTACAATACAGTGTTGTACCCGTCTTTTTCGGAAGGATGGCACCCGTTGGTGATAACAACAATACCAAATTTTTTGTCCGGCTCAAAAAACATAGCGCTGTATAGTCCGTAAGCCGAGCCTGTGTGCCCTGTAAGCGTTTCCCCCGGAATTAATTTATTGGTTTTCCAAAGAGCCAGACCATAGTTTTGCTCTTTTGATAGGGGTGTTTGCATTATGCGGGCGCTCGTTTTCGAAAGAATCTTATGGTTTTTGTATTTTCCCTGAAGCATGTGCATTGTCATGTATTTAGCAAGATCCCGGGCCGATATTTTCATACCGCCAGTAGGTGAAAAAACGGGTGTAGAGTATCCCATTACATAGTTGGTAATTTCTTCTTTTCGGGGGTTGTACGCACCCGGTGATGGAATAAACCGGGCGGCCTCTGTATCATACTCATAAAGTGTAGCAAAACGGTTACTGTCCAGTTCGTTCACATTATAACCACCATAAAGTTTCAGCGGGTTAAGTATATGTTGTTTTACATAACGGTCAAACCGCTCACCTGATATTCTTTCAATAATAGTACCGGCGATATTAAAGTTCAGGTTACAATACTGATAGCCTTTCCCAGGTTCGTAACTGTTGTAACATTTTTCCCAGTTAGGGTTCTTGTTGGGGTTAATGGCATCGAGGGTAAAATATCCCTCGCTGTCGTTAAGGCTGGAAGTATGGGAAAGCAGCATCCGCAGCGTAATTTCTGTATTGGGAAACTTGGGATTGTTTACTTTAAACCCGATCAATTTACTCACATTGTCATCCAGACTCAGCTTTTTCTTTTCTACCAGTTGCATTAGGGAGGTAGCCGAAAATGATTTGGAAATGGAGGCGATCCGAAAAATATCATCCGTAGATAGTGGTGTGTGGCTTTCTGCATTTTTCATGCCATAGGCCTCCGTAAAAATTATTTTCCCTTTTTTTACCACAGCTACAGAAATTCCCATTACGGGGTTTTCCTGCATAATTTGTCGAATAGCAGCAGATGCTTTTTCGGGCTGCGCCATGGAAATCTGCATTATGAACAAGACCAGAAAAAAAAGTAGTATTTTTATTTTCATGGTATGAAAGTAACACTCTTTCAAGATTTTTCTTCTTTTTCTGCACCCGCTTCCTGTCTTTTTCCTAAACCAATGCCCAAACAACTGGTTTTTTTCTTTGGATGAGAAAAAGCAGGGACATCCCTAATTTAGGTGATGGTGGCTTGTAGCAAATTATTTATAATTATTTTTAAAAAGCAAAATTTGTTCTCTTTTTTGAAAATAAAGCTTTTAATAGTATTTCTGCTCGCTTCACAGTGGGTTATAGCTCAACGTAATAGTGTTTCTATTGGCTATGGGATTGTTACAACGGATCAGTTTATTACAGCATTTTCGGGCGCATTAGCGGGAGCATTTACGGGCGGAATAGTAACAGTAACAAACACAAAATCTACTGGCGCTATTGCGCTATCTTATCATCGTTTTAATGCGACCAACCGGGTGGGTGTGGGTCTTGCGTTGGTTTATGACAAACTATCCGCTGATATTGTAAACAGCACCAAAACCAAAATCAGCAGCAGCAGCACACAGGCTATCACCGCAGCAGTCGAAGGAAAATTCAAATACAATAAAGGAGACCATTTCAATATTTACGGCCTTTTGGGTGCAGGATACACCTTTAACAGAACTTCATACGATCCGCCACCTTCTTCAGGCAAAGATTCATTCGATAATTCGCATTTTAATTTTCAGGTTACACCTATTGGGGTGCAATTTGGCAGTGCTGTAAAAGGTTTTATTGAATTGGGTATTGGGTACAAAGGGCTTGTAAGTGGCGGCTTACAATTCAATTTTTAATAAATTGCAAAACAAATAAAAACGACGGGCGCTTAAATGCGCCTGTTATTGTTTCAAACAATCTGCAATCATTTTTTCAATATGCCTTTTTTCGCCTTCAGTTGCAATTTCTAAAGACAATGCCTTGCGAAAAAAACCCAGCGCCTTTTTGAAGTCTTTGTTTTTGTACAAATAATCTCCGGCTGCCATATAACTGCCATAGTAATTAGGGTTTTCGGATACCAGGCTGTCTGCAATTATTTTCTTTCCGTCTGCTGCCCGTTGCCGGTTATCCCTAAACCGTAAGAAGCTCTCAAATTGAGCTGTATTTGTAAAACTGTCAGCCTTTATTGCCAATCCCGGCTCATACACTTCTTTGTTTTCTTTCAATCCTTTTAGTGCAAATACTTTTTTGAGGTCGTAGCAAACAAAGGGTCCCATTTGCCAGGGCGATGTGGAAACCCATACCAGTAGTTTTTGGGGTTCAAACACTATGGAGTGATGCGCAATAAACTGGTTGAGCGCTTTTTCGTTCCCCAGACCAATATCAGCGCCACCTTTCCCGCGAAAATCTCTTAAAATAGCAATAGTTTTTGAAACAGTATTCGTTCCGTTTTTTTGTAGCAATTGTTGCAGCCGACTGTACCGATAGGCCGAAGCGCTCTCTTTTATCTGTTCTTTGTTTGCAGAAGTATTTACAAATTCTTTGCTTTGAAAGTGGTTGGCGCAGAGAATCTGGTTTTGATTGGGGTCATAAATGGCTAACGAATCGGGTGTTTTTTCAATCACAATGGCTTTATTATCAATGGCTGAACCTACTAAAAAAGATTCCGACACAAACATTTTTCTTTTTTTGGCAATGGCAATCGCTTCCTGAATATTACCGGCATACTGAACAATTTCTCGTGCTACAAGGCTTACAGGCGTGGCCGATCCGCTCGGAAACCTACTTTTTGCGGCATTAATGGTTACCGTAAGCCCCTTTTCGTTCATACCCGAAACCACACCAACAAATCCTGCCCAGGTAACACTCATAAACCGATACCCTTTGGAAGGATGATTGAACAACACGATTTTATTTTTTGCAAAATCATCGCCAACATAAAAATCAAAATTGCGCCCAATGATCAGGGTACTGTCTGCACTGGCGCCGTTCCAGGTTCCAAAAGAAGTGCATCCCACAAGCATCATGTTTTGCAGGGCGTGTCCAATATCGTGTGCGGAATGGTAATTGAAAATACGATGGTAGCGGGTACCAATATAGTTATAGCCCTCGGATGCCGAAAAGGAAACCCCATAAATTTCATCTTTGTACTCTTCTGTTACGTTGTCTGGCATGTTTCTGTTAAACCAACCTATGAAGTATTTCAAAAAATTCAAATAGAATTTCGAAGGAATCATTTTTGTGATTTGGGCAGCAAAATAATCTTCCTGTTTCTTTACCAATTCTGTGCTTAGCTTCCCATTGATCACTCCATTTTCAAAAGGTTCGCCTTCTACATACATTTCGTACAATCCGGAATTGCTTTTTCGAAACCAACTGTTTTTAATTGTGTAAATTCCTGTGTCGGGTTGGTTCCTTTGAAATTGTAGGCTGCCGGTATCTGCAATCTTTGGTGGCGGCGTATTAGATACCCACGCCAAATACCCCCACAATCCTACGATGAGTAGTACTAATACGGTTATAACCCTTAAAAATCTTCTAAAAAATCTGCTGCGTTTACGCATTTTTTATTTTATCTACAATGGATTTGTCATCTAATAGCAGGGTGCAGGTAAGTATTGCACTCAGCGAAGTTCCTAAAATACCGTGCAAATTGATGTTCTGCCCTGTTAAAAAAAGATTAGAAATTTTCGTACGCGGGCTTATCCATGTTTTTAACGGATGGTTAAAATCTTTCTGAATGCCATACATGCTTCCATCGTGCATGCCAATATAATCTCGATTGGTTAGCGGTGTGGCGGCATAAATATGGGTGCTATTTTCTTTGATTTCGGGGAATTTCTTCTCGATAGCCTGTAAAAACTGTCCCATTTTTTTTTGTTTAAACCTTTCATAGCCTTCCCCGCGCTGAGCCTCTCTGCCTACGCGGTTATACGTATCTTTCCAGGGCGCTACATCACTAAAACGCATTGTCGTGAGCGCCGATACGGACGACGCATATTCCGGATGGTTCTTATCACGGGTAAAATACAAACCGTATCCCAGGGGCCAGTTGGCTTCGGTATAATGGTTCATCTGCCATACCTCCGTGGTTTTGTGATGATAATAATTATAATTGGCGTAAGGTACTGTCTTTTCTTTTAACACTATGTAAAGTGAAAAAGACGAAATAGTGTGCTCCAAAGAACTAATACGTTTTGGGTAGGCGCCCTTAAGGGTATCTGAAGCTACCATAGACAGGGTTACTGCCGGGCTGATGTTGGATATAAAGTTTTTAGCAAACAGTTTTCTGCCGTCTTCAGTTTCAACATGGGTGATTTTTTCATTCTGCCCCAGGATTTTGGCGACCTCGGAATTTTTTATTATTTCGCCTCCCATTTTCTTCAACTGCGTCGCCAAAAATTTGGAAATCTGGCCGCCACCACCAACCAATTTCCAACTACTTTCAATATAGCTGTTCACAATTAATGCATGAACATGAAAAGGCGTTTTATCCGCCTCACCGGCATAAAGCAAATGGTTGCCTGCGAAAACCGCCTGTAACTTTTTATCTGTAGTAAACTCTTCAATTACCCCCTGAGCACTTTCTGCAATAACGGAATGTTTCGCCGACTCGTCTCCCTCCATGGTTAGATGGTATAAAGGAAACCGGGAGCAGACATCTTTGATCTTTTCGCAATAGGCTACTATTCCTTTTTCTTCTTTGGGAAATTGTTTTATCAGGTTTTTAATGAAGGCTTCATACCCCTGCGATTGCAAATAAACCGTATCATCGCCATCAAACACAATTCGATCGAACCCTTCATCCATCTGTTCAATTTTCAAAGCGCTCGTTAATCCGAGATACTTGAAAATCTGATACAGGTTCTGCCCCTGCCCCAATCCACCAATATAATGAACACCGGTATCGAAGATTTGTTTTTGTTTGCTGAAGGTTTGCAAATTGCCCCCTATTTGCTTGTTTTTTTCCACAATGCAAACTTTCAAGCCCTCTTTTGCAAGAAGATTGGCTGCAATAAGCCCACCAATTCCACTTCCTATAATCAGCACATCAAACATAGTTACCGAATAAACTTTCGCATGAAGGGAACTTTATCGAGCATCCACACTACTACCAGGCTGGTTGCAAATGTGGCTACTGCAATAAAAACAATTCTTAAAATATCGGGCAAAAAGGGTGTGTCAAAAACGTCGTAAAATATTTGCACCAACAGATAATGAACCAAAAATACACCAAACATGAGCTGCGCTATTCGTGAAAGTATTGGGGACGGTTTTACTTTGAGGTTTTGAACGATTAAAAACACTGCAATTGTCATCATAAATACATTGATGCCACAGAAGTACCAGAAAATTTCAAGATATTCATAGTTGCCGGGAAAAGCCTGCTGAATTTTTAAAAACCCGAAGGAAGTAATAAAATAGCCCGTCAAAAACAGAGGAATACAAACAGATAGGATCTTTTTCCGACTCCACGGCAATGGATATTTCACCAGATAATAAGCCAAAATAAGATATCCCATAAATCCGGAAACATAGTACAGGGTGCCAAATTTGTTCCAGAAAGACTCCCCAAAAACTGCCAGACTGCCATAATTGCCTGTATAGCCTAAAAACGGTGCGATCATTTGCAGATAAGGAAGAAATAATGATAATAACCAAAGACTAAGCAACAGTTTTAATTCCTTCTTAGAGGCCTGTTGCACCCAGGCATTAAAAACCGGCAGAATGAGGTACACCCCTATAAGCATGTAGAGGTACCAAAGCGGAGTCGTATCGAAATTGAAATTGAACACCCAGGTGTACATTTTGGTAAGGGATGCCTTTAAAGTATGGTTGGCCGTGTCCACTGCGGCATTGGCTGTGCCGGGATGAAAATGCGTAAAATAAATGTAAAATAAAAGAGGAGTAACCACCGACCAAAAAACAAGGGGTGGAAAGATTCGTCCGAGACGTTTCTTGTAAAATACTTCCATCGTATCCTTTGCTGGTAGTAGCAGTACGCCTGTCATCATGGCAAACAACGGAACGCAAACCCTTACCAAGCTTCCGGTTAGTGCACCTGTTACAAACGCATCAGGATTCGTGTCTAATTGCGACACAAAACCATCGCAACTGTGCGATACTACCATCAAAAAAATGGCTGTAATTCTCAGCAGATCTATCCAGCCAATATGTTGTTTTTTACTTAAATCCATACGGTTTGTTTTAGCAATGAAAATTAGTAAGATAGATTTTATATTTGATCTTTCAGCAC
>JBDHYK010000160.1:0-7561 GCA_039811305.1 Niabella sp. | reverse complement strand
TATTGAGGGGTACTCTAGCAATACTATTTGGGTAGTACCCTCATTAGGAATTGACCCCAGTACGGGTAAGGAGTTGTTCCTTGCTAAAGACGGGCAACCCACTTATACCTGGAGCGCATCGAACATTAGTGCACAAGGAAATAGGGATCCTGAGTTATATGGAAATTTTAGCACCATGGTGCGATATAAGGATTTTTCTATCAACGCAGTATTCCGATATACTTATGGCGCGCAGCAATACAACCAAACACTTGTAGATAGAGTTGAACTGACCAACTACAAATATAACTTAGATAGTAGGGTATTTACTAACAGGTGGAAAGCCCCTGGCGATGTTGCCGCATTTAAAGGATTGTTAGTTACATCGCCTACATACAAAACATCTCGTTTTGTGCAGGATGAAAATACGTTAGTACTCTCCAATATCAATTTTCAATACAATATTACTAGCAAAAAGGTATTGTCTAATATAAGAATGCAGGCGTTAAGTGTAACTGTAAATATGGCCGAACCTATGTATTTATCAACCATACGAAGGGAGCGTGGAACCAACTATCCTTTCTCAAGACAGTTTTCACTATCTATTAATACTACTTTTTAAAATACCAAATAAAATGAAAAAATTTAAATATTTATTAGTTGGTTTTTTAGCAGTCTCCTTATTTGGGTCGTGTAAAAAATTTCTGACAGTAACTCCCAAAACACAGCTTCCCCAGAATGTTATTTTTTCGACTGATGGCGGTTTTAAAGATGCTTTAACGGGTGTGTATATTCAATTAAAAAGCAACGACATTTATGGTCAGGCATTAACACAAACCACTATCGAACAATTGATTTCCAACTGGGATGTTACTGCCAATACAACTGAACAACGGTTAGGGTTGTTCAACTTTGCTGATGATGGGGTACTGTCACGATTCAGGTCTATCTGGAGGCAGGAATATAAAGTTATCTCCAGCATTAATGCTATTCTGGGACAAATTGATGTAAATAAAGATGTCTTTACTTCAAACCCCGATCTGTATAATATGATCAAGTCCGAATGTTTGGCTTTGAGGGCTTATTGCCATTTTGATATATTAAGGATGTTTGGGCCTGTTCCCACTGACTTAACAAATGCCCCAAAACTCCCCTATGCTTTAACCTTGTCAAACAGCCCCCAACCACAGGTTGCGTTTGATGCGTTTAAGGCCTATTTGCTTAAAGATTTGGAAGAAGCAGAAGCATTGATCAAAGACAAAGACCCAATCCAGAAATATACCTTGGCTCAATTAAGAAACCCTGGCATTTCTTCGGGGTTTAACCCTCTGGATAATTTTATCGCCTACCGTTATTTACGCATGAACTATTATGCCATTAAAGCTCTTCAGGCAAGGGCTTATTTGTGGTTTGGCGACAATGACAAAGCCTATCAGAGTGCTAAAGAAGTAATTGAAGCAAAAAACGGTGATGGGGGAAATAAGTTCCGTTTGGGTACAGCTACCGACATGTCTGTTACAACCAAAGATTTTGTATTGAGCAATGAGCAGGTTTTCGGGCTCTACGCTTATAATCTTAATGACCTTTATACTTCTTCATACTCAAGCGGAACATTAAAAAAAGGAACTGCAGCAACCACCGTTACAAATACCCTGTATGGTAATACCGGTACCGATATTCGAGAAAGTAATATGTGGGAGTTAATAACACTGGCTAATGCATCCAAAGCCTACATTATCAGAAAATATATGTCTGATAAAAACCCTTCTATTAGTAGCGACTTTAAGCAAATACCTATGTTACGGTTAAGTGAAATGTATTTGATTGCAGCAGAAGCAGCGCCTTATGCCGAAGGCGCAGAATATTTTAAAACATTCAGAACCTCCAGAAATATTGGGAATATGCCGGTGCCCGCAGATCCTGCGTTGTTAAAAGCCGAAATCATTAAGGAGTACAGAAAAGAGTTTTATGCCGAAGGGCAGGCCTTCTTCACCTACAAGCGGCTTAATTCTGCAAAAACGGCAATTATCTTTGCCCCGGCGGCGGCTGTTCTTAATTACATAGCTCCTATACCTAAAGAAGAAATTATTTAACATACACAAAGATTTAAATAATGAAAAATAGAATATATTTACTCATACTGGCAGGCTTGCTGATGGTGCAATATTCCTGCAAGCAGGATCAATATTATTTATATAATGATGTAGCGAGGATACAATTTGGACCAGAAATCAATAGAATTTACACAGCTTCTTTTGATTTTGCAGATACATTAAAAAGAAGCACATTTTATTACGACAATGCCTCAGTGAGGGAAGATACCGTGTATTTTGATGTATATGCTATTGGGGGTACAAAAAGCATTGACCGGCCATTTACTTTGGTTCAGGAGCAACTGCCTAACCTTACCAATGCAGAGCCAGGTAAGCATTACGTGGCATTTACAGACCAAAGGGTTGCCCAAAACTACGTAATAAAAGCCGGTACGGTACATACAAGTATTCCAATTGTCCTTTTACGGGATGCCAGCCTGAAAACAACAACACCTGTTTTGAAATTTGTTTTGCAAGCCGATCAAAGCTTTCAGTTGGGTGAACCCAGTAAACTTTGGAGAAAGTTAGAATTTACCGACCGGCTTAGCCAGCCCACTGCGTGGGATGCCTCGATGACTACTTATTATTATGGCAAATATAGTGTTACCAAGCATCAGTTTATGATTGAAACAACCGGGCAAAAGTGGGATAATGACTTTATGTTAGGGATTAGAGCGGATCTTTCTTTAGTCAACTATTATAAAGCTACGATTAAAATAGCACTAATTGATTATAATAAGGCACACCCTGGTAATCCACTCAAAGATGAGTCTGGTGAGTTAATTACAGTTCCGGACTAATTACTTTTTGCATAATAAAAATAATTTCAATGAAACATATATATTATTTTACACTTGTCTTTTGGGTTGCTGTTATAGCTTCCGGCTGTATTAAGGATCGTACAAATTACGATTTCGCCCCCAAAGAAGTAATAACTGTTACAGGCATAAACAGTTCCTATACCTTAATTTCGGAAAAGGACCGTCTGACGCTTACGCCCCAAACAACCTCTACGGTGCCGAATGCTGATTTTGAATATTTATGGGGTATTTATGAAACGAATGTACAGGGCTTTGCACCTGTTTTAGATACTATTGGAAGAACAAAAGATTTGGATTATTTAATTAAGCAACCAGCTAAAGGATGGGTTTTGGTGTATCGGGTTACCAACAAAAATACCGGATATGCAGCTTATTTTACTTCTTCAATTAATGTAGTTACAGAATTTACAAGAGGATGGTATGTAGCCAAAGATGATGGCAATCAGGCAGATATGGATTTATTTTTAACCCCTAAATCCATTATTCCTGAGTCAGTTAATGAAAACGCTTATAGCAAAGTAAATGGTACCAAACTAAATGGTCAGGCACAGTTTTTAACCTTTTTTAGTTCTTACAAATCATTAGCAAACGGAACAGCCACTCCTGCGAATACCAGGGTATTGATAATGTCCACGAACAAGGATATTGCCATAACCAATATTAATACCTTGAAACCGATTCGAACGATTAAGAATATTCTTTTTAGTGAGCCTGATGTAAAAAGCCCTGCACAAATCTTTAACGGAAGCTCGGCATACTATTTCTTCAACGGCGGGCAATTACATACTATATATAATATGTCTGCGAACGATGGTCGTTTTGGTGCCCAGGTAATGAAAGATGTAAACAACACACCTTACCAGTTGTCAAAATATTTTTTAACTTATCCGTTTAACGACCCTTTCTTTTTTGATGAAACAAGTAGTTCATTCCTTTCCATGTCAATGGGGTACGGTTCATTAATGGCTTTGACTACAGATGATCCTACAACCACGATGCCCGCTAATAACAACAACAAAAAGCTGCTTTATATGGGAACGAAAGCGGCTGGCGCTTCGTTAACGGGAATTGCAATCTTTCAGGACAAAACCAACAGCGGTTTAAAAATATTTTCAACCATTACGGCTCCATCAACTCGGAAGCTGAAGATTGTTAATGATACATTAAAGACTACTGACCGTTTGTATCAAGCTAGTACTTACACGGTATTAAATGGTGATGAAAATATGATATACTTTGCGTTGGACAATCAAATATGGAGCAGAAACCTCAGTAACGGTTTTGAGAAGTTGGAATATACCATCCCGGCAGGCGAAGAACTTACTTATTTAAGGCATAAAAAATACACTTCTGAGGCAACTTACGCTTATAACTTTATTATAATTGGCACTAAAGTAGGTTTAAAGTATAAAGTAAGGATGTTTGAAAAATCTTCAGGAAGTATTGTAGGCGAACCCAAAGTAACCTTAGAAGGAAATGGTATAGCCCGCGATGTATATTATGTATCGCCTTCGGTAAGTGAAACCACCCATACTTTGACCTATTAAGCCAACAAACACAATTTTAGTTAATAAACAATCAAATTAATGAAGCAAATTATCATTGGAGTTTTCATCACCTGTCTTGCAGGGCTCACTTACGCGCAAAAATCAGTTACCATCGAAGGGTCGTTTTCTAAAGATAGATACGCAGAGGTAAAGCTTTTTAAAGTGAAGGATGGCACACCACATCAGATAGCAACCTCCCTACCCAGTGCTAAAGGGAAATTCGGGTTTAATTTTGTTCCAGATTATGAGGGGTTATATTTAGTAGGTACAGGGAATAATATTGCGCCCCAGGGTAATTATCAGTTTTGGCTAAAACCCGGCGATAAATTAAACATCGTCTTAACGGATTCAAGTTATCAGTTAGTGGGAGCTTTAAACTCAAAAGAAAACCAGGTTTTGACGCAATGGTACAAACTGGCTTGGCCGATAGAGTGGAAGGGTATTTATTTTAATAAAACGATGAGCACCTATGTAGATTTCTTCCCTCTGTTAGGTAAAACATTGCCCAAAATGGATGCCTGGGCCAAGTCACAAAAATTGAAACCTACAGGCAACAAAAAGTTCGATGCCGCCTTGCAGTACATTGTTAATTTTGACAAAGCGTTTTATGCAATCAATTTTTTAAATACCCCTCGTGCGGCACATCCCGATCCTGAGGAAATACCTGATTATTATAGTAGCTTTTCTTTAGAAAAAAATTTTACAAACGTTGCTCAGGTGTATGCTCAACCATGGGGATTAAGGGCTTTCAGTAGTATATTAATGCGCGAACAAGCAGTAGCCGGAAAACGTGGCAATCTAAAAGATCCGTACAGTATAGATCAAGCCTTGAAATTGATTCCTAATGACACGCTTAAAGGAGATTATATTTTGGGAAAATTAAAAGGGAACAAAGATTATGGAAAATATGTAGAGCAAAAAGCGATGTACGAAGAATACTTGTTAACAGACGCTCAAAAAGAAGAGGAGTTTAAGATCAATGCAGCGCTTGCTACATTAAAGCCAGGCGATAAAGGATTAGATTTTAAATATGAAGACAAAGACGGCAAAATGGTTTCATTTTCCGATTTAAAGGGGAAAGTGGTGTTGATTGACACTTGGGCTACCTGGTGCGGACCTTGTAAAGTAGAAATACCACATTTGAAAAAATTAGAAGAAGAAATGAAGGGTAAGAATGTACATATCGTAAGCATTTCAGTAGATGAAGAAAAAGATAAAGAAAAATGGAAAAAAATGATTGCTGATGAGAATCTTGGTGGACTGCAATTATTTGCCAGTGGCTGGAGTGAGATTACCCAATACTATAAAATTACGGGTATTCCACGATTCCTATTATTTGACAAAGAAGGAAAAATTATTTCGGTGGATGCGCCGAGGCCGTCTAATCCTGAGTTGAAGCCGTTGATTGAAAAATATTTGTAAGTAATGCGATTTTTGTTTTCTCATGTTTTATAATAGTATAGTGGCGGTTTAGGCTGCCACTTCTTTTTTACATGAAATTTTTTAAATCCAGATTTTATCGCAGTAATTTATCTACTGCAAAATCTGGGTTAAAATCATCTAAAATAGATAGTAGTAAATATGAAAAAATACTGAAGGAGTAAGTTTACCAGAGATTATAAGTATAAAAGTAAAAATGATAAATCAAAATCAACTATTTTTCAAATTAAACGATATCAAATGACTTTAAAATCAATTTTAGGAATATTATTTTTTGGTAGTTTAAATTTTGCAGGTTTTTGCCAGCAAGATAGTATTGCCATTTCAGGAAATCTGAAAGGACTTGAAGGTAAAAGAGTTTATATCAGTTTTTCTGATGAGTCGGGTAAATCAAAATCATTTAGTACAATGGGGAATAAAAACCAATTCTTACTAAAAGTTCCTATCCAGAAAATACCGGTAGTAGCCAGATTGGATGTAGGAATAAACAGGGGGTTAAGTGTTGAAGTAGATGGTCGAAGTATTGGCAGTCCTGCTCCTCCCTTGAGTCTATTTGTGTTCAACAAAAATATAAAAGTTGATGGAGATGCTTTATTAGTACAGTTTGCATCGGTTAAAGGTGATGCGGAAAATAATTATTTTGAAAGACTGAATAAAATAATTCGCAAAGATGAAGTAATACAATACCAAAATTACAGGGCTATGTTTTTGGCTAAATACCAGCAACAGCCGCTAACCCGTACCGAGGAAGAAGTGCAGGAAGAAAACCAAGTGCTAAGAAAGAAAACATTACAAAAACAACTGGAATTTATTGATAAAAACCCACAGGCTTTTGCTTCCTTATTTTTACTTAGCCGGATGGCTAATTATTTTACTGCCGATGGCTATGCTGCTGCTTTTGATAAATTGGATAATAAATACAAACGAACACCTATAGCAGAAAGCATCAAAAAAACAATAGAAAAAACAGATGTTACCCGTGCAGGAAAACCGGCTATTTTATTTGAAAGAAAAGATAAGGATGGCAATACCATTCGGTTAGCTGATTTTAAAGGAAAAACGGTTTTGCTGGACTTTTGGGGCAGTTGGTGTGGTCCATGCAGAGCCAGTCATCCTCATTTGAAAGAATTGTATAGCAAATATCACAAAGATGGATTTGAAATTATTGCCATTGCTTATGAAAGAGGTGAAACAGTGGAAGAGTCTAAAAAATCTTGGTTAAAAGCTATCGAGCAAGATGGTATTAATTGGATTCATATTTTGAATATGGAGGGTATAGAAAAGATGGATATTGTAAAGGAGTATAAAGTTTCTGCTTTTCCTACAAAAATATTAGTAGGTGCTGATGGGAAAATTATTTTAAGAGTAACCAGTAGTGCTACGGATGATATAGATAAAACATTGGAGAAAATTTACGGGCATTAGTTTTGGGATTTGAAAGCAGATATAAAGAAAATGGAAGTATGATTAGCCAAACAGAAAAATAATGTATCTTTAATTGAAATAATTATTTTGAAAAAGCCATTCATTATCCTTGCTTTTTTTAGCAGTCTGATGTTACTGATGTTTTTTGGCTGTGAAAAAACAAAGCCAGCAAAAATTATGAAAGAGAGATGGTTTCGGAAACGGTTCAGTTCTTAAAGAAAGATACATTTTATATCCGTTTAGCATTAACTTATTC
>JBDHYK010000159.1:0-7562 GCA_039811305.1 Niabella sp. | reverse complement strand
GCTCGGTGTTCCTCGAATTTGTCGCTGGCAAATTTTAAGAAAATCAGTCCTAATACAACGTGTTTATATTCGGCAGGCTCAACGCTACCTCTTAATTTATTTGCAGCCTCCCAAAGGGTGACTTCAATGGGCTTCTCGCTTGCCTGCTTTTTGGCTTGCGCAGGGTTGGCAGGTTCTTTTATTTTATCCTGAGCTTGTTGAACGGATTCTTTCTTCTGTTTCGCCATTTTATGGTGTCAATATTATAATTTTTAACTTCTGCTAAGTTAGGTTTTAAAGTTGCATAGTCGGCATAGGTGCGTGAGAAAAAAATGGCTAACTTCTACAAGTTCAGCATAAACTTTTGGTTCTGCGAAGTTTTGGTTGGTGTTTCGGTCAAAGCCATCTGTGTAAGTTCTTTGACGAAGGGTGGCGCAGCAGGATTGCAAGGAGTAATACCGAAAGGATATCCGTGATAGACCAATAAAATTGGTCTAAACGGCTATCACATTCCCGAATTTTTCGGGACAGGCTGGTATTATACGGCAAAATTTCCATCTATTTTAAAAAACATTTTCGTATAAGAAGGCATCTTGCAGTCAGATCAGGAAACGAATCACCAAAAAAAATCCCCGGGGTAGCCCTGGGGATTCTTCTTTTTTAAAATATAAAACAAATTAAGATTCCTGAATTTGGAATGTGATCGGCTGTTTACGATAGGCTTTCACTTCTCGGCCGTTTTGGATAGCGGGTTTCCATTTACCCGATTTTTTCAATACACGAACCGCTTCTTGTTCCATACCGAATCCAACACTGGTGATGGGTTTGATATCACTAACATTACCTTCTTTATCCACAACAAACTGAACAATCACGGTATAGGTACCAGGTGTTGCACCATTGTCGGTAGCCACGTCGGCTCTAAGGTTTCTTTCAAGGAAGTTTCTCCATGCACCGGGTCCGCCAGGGTAAGAAGCGTCAATTTCTACCTTAGTAAAAATTTCTGGTTCGGGCTCTGGTTTTTTCACCTCCACAATACCTTTTCCGGCATCTACAACAACCGGAGGCACCACAATACCTACATCTTTAACACCGGCCTGATCTATTGTCCCAATTCGGGTCTCTTTCAGTTCTTCCACGGCGGGTGGTGGTTGTTTCACCTCTTCATCTTTTACAATTTTTGGAGGTGTAAACGCCTTCATCTCAATTTTTGGAGGTGGCGCTTGTTTGGGTGGTGGTGGCGGAGGAGGTGGTGGCGGCTCGTTTTTCTTCTGCTCTTCCTGTTTAATTTCCTGAATGGTTATTTCTTCCATCGCCACATCGTCGGCAGATTTGGCTGGTTTTAATTTCTGATTCAGGAATACACTACCCGCTATTGCACCCATCAGGAGAACAACAATTAACAAAGCCCTCCACATTCTCTTGGAGTATTGTTTTCGAAGGCTATATGCACCGTACTCCTTATTACGTCCTTCAAAAATTATATCCAGTAAATCCGCTGATAAAATTTTATTGGCTTCCATTATTTAAGTTTTTTTAATTAAGATGCAAACTGCATCATTTTCCATAAAATTTTTCTGCTTTTTTATTTAGCAGGGGTACTAGCCGGGGCAGCAGCGCCAGCGCCTTCGGAAACTTTAATCAGATCGAGTTCAGCAGGAAAAGGCTTTTGTAGTGCGTACCGGGATACCTTATTGATCGTCATTTCGTCTAAAATGTCCACAACATTTTTGTACAAGGCATCATCGGTTGCTTTAATAATTACAAAGAAATCCTTTTGCTTGCAGGCATCATCAATTGATTTATTTTCTGCCTGAGCCTTGGCCTCGCAGGCTGGATCGGGAACATATTTCGACATTACATCCCTCTTTTTATTGATAATGATATCTCTGATCTCTGAAAAAGTTGCCGTTTTAAAATTAGAGGCTGTTTCATCCAACTCGCCTTCGTAATAAAAGAGGGCGTCGTCTTTCCCCAACAAGATACTTAAAGCACCGGATTGTTTAATCTTTGTTTCCTCATCTTTCTTTTCGGTATCCTTAGGCATATTCAGATCCATCGTTGTGGGGGCGCTCATTGTTGTTGTAAATACGAAAAATATAATTAACAATAAGAGCACATCCACAAAAGGCGTCATGTCTATTCGCGTACTCAGCTTCTTGGCTTTTTTTACGCCTGGTCCCTTTTTCCCTCCCGCGGGGGCTTCTTCTACACTTGCCATAACATAAAGTTTTTAAGATTACTAATAATGTTTGTCATTTTTATAAGCCCTCTGTGGCCTTTTTCCTTTGTCTTGCCTGTTTTTCCTGCTGTAGCTTATCTATATACAGATCAGATCCAACGGGTACTGACTTGGGTAAGGTTACCAGGTTGTACTTCTGTTCATCGTTCTTCTTCAATGCTTCTATTACGGCATTAAAAGTTGTGAACTTGGCGTTGTCATCTCCTTTAATTAAGTACTTTAAGGATTCTCCGGAATAAACCTGTTTGGTAGCCGCTATCCAATACACCAATTCGTTATTGGCAGAGTCGGCAACAGGAATACCAGGTTGGGTAACCTTAAGCATCTGGTCGCGAGGAAGGTTTAAAAAAGATTGAAGTTGACTGAAGGGAACCCCTATCACATCTCCGGGCATTGACTTATGCACAATTGCCTCGGGAATCGGCATTCCACGGGCTTCGGAAGCTTTTGAGATAATGTCCCAGGCTTTTTGCGGATCATTCATGGACTGGATAGAAAAGTAAACTTTATTATCCTTATCAATACCAATCAACACGGCATTGTTCTCAGGCAAGGGTTGCGAGGATACAGAGCTGGGGGCGTTGATGGGTACCGGTTCCGGTGGTTTGAACTTTGTAGCCATGATGAAGAACATCAGGATCAAAAGTATCACGTCCACAAACGGCGTCATATCCATGTGTGGAACCGGTTGACTTATTTTTTTTCTGGCCATTATAATAGTATTTTGATATTAGACGAATAAATTTTGATTTTCCATAAAGAAAAATCTCTTAGTTCTCAAAATATTACTTATACAATGACGCAAAGGATTGAGTCAATGTGAAACCAGCTTCATCAATACTGTTTGTAATGTTATCAATACGAGTTGTAAGCATGTTATAAAACACAAGGGCAATTGCCGAGGTAGAGATACCGAGTGCCGTATTGTACAGGGCTTCTGCGATACCAATAGCCAACTGTGTAGCATTACCGCCACCACCTTCTTCACCTAAGGCTGCAAAGGAACGAATCATACCTAATACCGTACCCAACAGAGCTACCATCACACCAATTGTAGTAATAGTAGAAAGGAATATCATATTTCGTTGTAGCATAGGCAGTTCCAGCGCTGTGGCTTCCTCAACTTCTTTTTGAATAGAGAGTACTTTTTGTTCGATGGTCAGATTGGGATCGCCGATGAGTTCTTTATAACGGCTTAATCCTGCTTTCATTACATTTCCTACAGAACCTCTTTGTTTGTCACATTCTGCAAGAGCAGCTTCTACATTTTTATTGGCCAGGTGGTATTGCACTTTACGCACAAAGTTTGCTGGATTTCCCCGTCCTTTTGCTCTGGAGATGGTCAACATTCTTTCAATAAAGAAAACAAATGACATAATCAACAAGCCAATCAAAATAGGGATGATGATACCGCCTTCATAAATAGAGGACAGTGCAGATTTTGGTCCTACGTGTTTTGGCCAGAAACCTCCCGCGGGGTCTGGTTGCTCGAATCCTGATGGATTACCAATAATGAAACGCCAGATGATGTAACCTGCAACAAGGCAAAGAAGAGGTGCTAACCAGGAAATCATATTCCCGCTTACTTTTGCTTGAGTCGGCGCCTTAGCAGTCGTAGCTTTTGTTGGCGTAGCTTGATTTGTTTCAGCCATGATCGTTGTTTTTTAGATTTTAAAATATAAGAAATGTAAAATTTTGCACAATTCTAACAAAAAAATTCAAACAATTAAATTTTTGGTTGCTTTTTTTTTTGAACGCTTGAAATTACGCTTTTTTTTCTGAACTTTTTATAAAAACGTTAACTAAGTCTAAAAAAAAATTATAAAAAAAGTTTTTCGTAATCCTGTTTATTTTAAAGAACTTTTTTGAAATACTCAATCGTTATTCATATCGCAATGCATCAATAGGATTCAGTTTGCCCGCCTTAATAGCAGGGTACATGCCTGCCAGCAGACCCACAAAGGTACAGATAATTATGCCATTAACCACCCAACCCCACGGAATTACAAAACCTGTGTGTAACACCATCGAAAAGGCATTGCCTACAAGAACTCCCAAAATCACTCCAAAAATAGCGCCTAAAACGCTAATAATTATTGCTTCTAAAAGAAACTGCTGTTTTATAGCACTTTTTTTTCCCCCTAAGGCTTTTACTAAGCCCACTTCTTTGGTTCGTTCGGCTACGGCTACCAGCATAATATTCATCAACCCAATTGCGGCACCAATCAACGTGATTAACCCGATCACCATGGCCGAAATGGTTAAAAACTGTAAACTATTCATGGCGCGCTCCACAACACTGTCACTGCGATCCATATTAAAATTACTATCCTCGGTGATGCCAATATTTCGAATGTTTCTGAACAAACCTTCGGCTTCGCCCATCGCAATCCTCATATCATTCATATCGGAAACTTTTACCGCCATCACATAGGAGTAACTCTTTTTAGAAAAATTACGCTCAATACTGGTGTAGCTGGTAATGAGCATATTATCTCTGTTAAACCCAAAGGTAGAGCCTTTACTTACTAAAACTCCAATTATTTTATAAGGCAGGTTATTGATTCTGATGGTGCTATTGATGGCTTTTTGTACGTCTTCGTTAAAAAATTTTCGTGCAATTTCATAGCCTACAATACATACATTTTGGGCGCTGTGTACCTCGGATGTAGTCATGTTACGACCATCGGTCAATTTGTAGCCATTGAGTTCCAAATAGTTTTCATCGCCACCAAACATCATTACGTTGGGGCTGGTCTTTTCACTGTTGAAGGAAACGATATTACTGTTTCCGCCAAAGATTGAGATGCTGGTTCGCGTTCCTGGAAATGAAAAATGTCCGGCAAAGAATTCTGCTTCTTTTCTGGTAATTTTTTTATTCAGGTTGGATTCTTTTTGCTTTTTTCCTTTTTTAGATTTCGAAACAGAGCTATTTCCCGGGCCAAAATTAAAATTTCGTTGTTTGTAACTGATACTGAACGCGTTGGCACCCAAATTGGAGAAACTTTCAGAAAATTTTTGGTTCATAGCCTCTATGGCTGTAATGATCCCAACCAATGCCATGATGCCGAATGCAATAATGGCAATTGTAAGTCCACTTCGTAACTTATTGCTTTTTACGGATCGAAAGCTGAGAGAAAACGTATCTTTAAATTTCATAGATAGAAAGCGTTAATTGCTATCCTTTGCTCTTAGCACGAATCTACCGTTGGTGGCGGAGCAGCGCTATTAGAAATAAAGGTAATTCAGCAACACCCCCGGAAAAATACCCAGTACAATAATCAGCACGGCTATCGCAATAAAAGCGTATTTTTCTGTTGCATGTAACTGCAGCTGTTGCCGGGGACCCTCTTTAAAATACATAGCCTGTATTACTCTGAAATAATAATACGCGCTCACTGCTGCCATAAGTACTGCAAAAATAACGAGCCATAAATGCTTTCCGGTTAATACTGCTGCTTTCAACATGTAGAATTTTGCCAGAAACCCTGCAGATAATGGAATGCCGGCTAATGACAATAAACAAATGGCACCCACTAATGCCAATGTGGGGTGATGCCTGGCCAACCCATTAAACCCTTCGTAGCTGTGATCTTTTAATTTATCTAAAACCGCAAAAATACCGATGGTAGCTAAGCAGTAGGCTGCTACGTAAAGAATCAAGCCTTCATTAGCCGTTTCATTTACTGCGTAGATAGCAAAAAGCATAAAACCCGCATGAGAAATACTGGAATAGGCCAACATTCTCTTTACACTTTGTTGAAAAACGGCTGTGATATTGCTTACAAACAAAGTAGCCGCAATGAGCAGGACAATCCATAATTGCCAAACGGGTTGCAGATCGCCAAATGTATTGGCAAATAATTTCAAAAACCCGATAAAAACTGCCGATTTAATGATGGTAGCCATGAAAGAAGTAAACGCTGTGGGAGCGCCATCATACACATCCGGCGCCCAAAAATGGAAGGGAACTACCGATGCTTTGAAACTCATGGAAAACAGCAAAAACAACATTCCTGCTATTTGCAATTTGGAACTGATATGGGTAGCAAAATTCATCTTGCTTATGTCAAAAGTACCCTGGGCGCCGTAAAGCAGTGCGATGCCCATCAACATTACACCGGTAGAGAAAGCACCCAGGAAGAAATATTTTAAAGAGGCTTCGTTACTTTTCAGGTTCTTTTTCTCGGCACCTGCCAGTATAAAAGAAGGAATAGTTATAATTTCTATTCCTAAAAACAGAATCAACAAATTATTAAAAGATGCTAAAAGAACCACCCCGCTGGTGATGAAAAACAATAAGGCAAAATAATCGGCATAGCTGGTTCCTATTTTTTGCATTTCATCGCCAGAAACCATAAAGAACAGGAGCAGGGCTACCACCATAATCGCAATAAATACCAGACTGAAGGAAGAAAAACTTAAAAACGCAGATGTATCATAATTCAAAAACCGAATTCCGCTTCTTTCCATCCAATTCACTACAAACAGCAAGGCCGCGCCTGCAATAGCAATAGCTTTTACAGTGCCTGGTTTCTTTATCCAGATGCCTGTGAACATCATAACCACACCTAAGATTGCCGAAAATAATAATGCGTTCATATTCTTTTATATATACTGCTCAATAGTCTTTTACTTTTTCAAAAACGGGGTGATATCGGCACTTTTTAAAATGGAGTCCGATAGCCCATCTGTCATATTCAAAAACGGTTGTGGGTACACGCCCATAACCAGAATAATCACTACAATAATTCCCAAAACCGCAGCCTCATTAAACCCGATGTCGGTACCTTTCTCTGTAAGTTCGTTGGTTTTACCCAGAAATACTTTTCTTGCCATACGAAATGTATAAACCACCCCCAATATAACAGCTAAGGCAGCGGTAACTGCAAAGACAGTTCCGTAAGCCGTAATTTTTGAGTTCAATACGCCATTCAGCATTAAAAATTCTCCCACAAAAGCATTTGTTATGGGCAGGGATATATTAGCCAGCATAATTACAAAGAAGAAAATTGCCAATAGGGGCGCTTTTTGTGCCACGCCCCCCAACTCACTCATTTTTCGGGTGCCAAATTTTCTTTCGATGATCTCGATTACGATCCACATACCCAGAATATTGATTCCGTGCGAAAACATCTGAATCATTACGCCCTGCGTACCGCTTTTGGTTTCGCTGAATACGGCCAAACACATCAGCCCTACGTGTACAATAGAAGAATAGGCAACCAGGCGTTTGACATCATCTTGTTTGAACGCGATAATGGAAGCATATACAATACCAATTACGGCCAAAGTTGATGGATTATCGCCTAACACATTGGAAGCCAATGGTAAAACGGGT
>JBDHYK010000158.1:0-7581 GCA_039811305.1 Niabella sp. | reverse complement strand
GTTGAATGTAAAGGTGTAAAATCAAATGCAGAAAAAAGAAGCCGGTTGACTAAAATTTCTTCTTGCTTGGCTTTGCTCAATAAACACGCTATTGAACGGACGAAACACGTTGAAAGTATCTATAATTCAGGTAATCGGAATTATGAGAAAGCGAAAGAAGATTGGGAACAGAAAAATACAGGTAGATTCCCAAAATTTCGTTGGAACAAAGAAAATCCAGGTGCTGGAGTTCCTGATTTAACAGGACTTTGGAAATCAAAAGAAGAAATTTCCAAATGGCTAAAAACTTTCAAAGAAGAAGACTTTGACGAAAACGCATTTTGGGATTTAACCGCACCTGTTCGACTATTACAAACACATATGCCATCAATAAGAATAGATACTGAAACCAAAATAAAAAGTACAGGACCTTTGGTTTCAGAGTTTAATATTCTTTGCGTTGATTTATTTCTCAAAACGGGAAAACACGAATTAGTTTTTGTAAATAGTTCGGAACTAAATCATCAGGCAAAATCGCCAAACCACTTACAACAAAATTATACGATTGATATTCTAACAGCAAAAGACAATTTCAAACGACATAAACTATTGAAACCTTTGTATGATGACCTTGATTTGTGTATTAAAGAAACCAAGCCAAAATACAGAAAGTTGAACAAAAGTCAATTAGACGGTCGGTAAGTTTGCAATTTACACAAATGTGTGTTATATTTGCCACAAATGTGTAAATAATGGGATTGCTTTTTGATATTGAACTTTCTAAAGAAGACAACCTTTTAAAAAGGTTTGAGGAAATTCACGATTATATATATGCCAATGATGGCTTATCGCCACAGCAAACATTGGAAGAGTTTGTGAAAATTTTGTTCATTAAAATTTTTGACGAAAACGAAAATCTGAAACAGTTTTCCGTTTCTTCTGATGAATGGAATGATTTAAAATCGGGAAAAAATGTTTCTTCTTTTTCGGATAGAGTAACTTCGTTATTTACACAAACGCAAAAAGAATATCAAGATATTTTTGACACAGACGACCGCATAAAATTAAGTCCAAACGCACTTGGCTTTACAGTCAATAAATTGCAAGGAATTTCATTATTGGGTTCTTCGCAAGATGCAAAAGGTTTGGCGTTTCAAAAGTTTTTATCGCACCACGAAAAAGACGGACGAGGACAATTTTTTACACCTGAACCCGTCATTGATTTTTGTGTTTCAATGATGCAACCAACGCCCGAAGAAACTATCATTGACCCAGCTTGTGGAAGTGGCGGTTTTTTAATGTCGGCTTTGAAGTATCTGCAATCCAACAATCAAAATTTAGATACTGCAAAAACCGTTTCTCAAAACATTTTTGGTTTAGACATCAATAGAAGTATTGCCCGAATTGCTAAAATGAAGTTACTTTTAGAAGTAAACGGAAAAACGAATATTCTTTGCACCAATTCATTGGAAGATTTGGACAGTATTAAACTTTCATTGGGTCAAAAAAATGGTTTTGATTTGGTTTTAACCAATCCGCCTTTTGGCGCAAAAATTACACAATCGTCCGTTTTATCAAAGTTTGATTTAGGTCATAAATGGGGAAATCAAAACAGCGAATTTTACCAAACAAAAACTGTTTACGCAAACCAAAATGCTGAAATTCTTTTTATTGAACGTTGTTTGCAAATGCTGAAAGGAGGCGGGCGAATGGCAATCGTTTTACCAAACGGAAATTTAGAAAATCCGTCTTTGGATTATTTGCGTTATTACATCAAGCAAAAAGCAAAAGTTTTAGCGATTGTAAACTTACCGCAAGAAACATTTATTCCTTACGGAACAGGCGTAAAAACTTCGTTATTGTTTTTGGAAAAAGATAGTAAAAACGAAGAACGCCAATATCCTATTTTCTTCGGAAGAGTTACAAAATTGGGTTATCAAGGAAACAAAAACGGAACACCAATTTACCAAAAAGACAAATTCGGACAAATCGTAAAAGATAAAAACCGACAGCCGATTTTAGACGAAGATTTTACAACTGTAATTGAAGCGTACAAAACATTTCAGAAAGGAAAAAAAGTTGAAACTGAAAATGCTTTCTCCATTCAATTTAATGAACTAAACGGAAGATTTGACTACGATTTTTATTCGCCCGAAAATCGTAAATTATTTTCAAACTTGACGAATTTTAAATCTGTTCGATTGGGCGATATTTGTGAAATTGTAAAAACAAAAAGTAAAAAACTTAAAGACCCGAATTTGACACTTGAATACGTTGAACTCTCGGACATCAACACACATTCTTACGAAATAATAAACTCATCAACGCATCAAGTTTACGAATTGCCAAGCAGAGCAAGTTATGAAATTCTGCAAGGCGACATCATTACAGCGATAGCAGGAAATTCCGTAGGAACACGCAAACACGCAACAGCATTGGTAACGGACGATTTTGCAGGAAGTATTTGCACAAATGGTTTTAGAGTTTTACGAAACTTCAAAATTGACACTTATTATTTGCTTTACTATTTGAAATCGGAAATGTTTTTGAAACAAATGTTTATGTATCGCACAGGTGCTGCAATTCCAAATGTTTCCGACACAGATTTAGCAAATATTATCATTCATTTGCCCGACCAAAAAACGATTGAGGACATTAGTAATAAAATGAAAAAAGCATTTGAATTACGACAAGCATCTAAAAAACAAATTGAAAGTATAGAATTACACCTTGTATAACGATTAAAAAAGAACGACAGGTAACGAGCAGTTTTGCAAGAGAACGGGGAACCTTCTCCGTTTAAAATATTTTACTATATTTGAAGAGCAGTCCTCGCAAGGAAATTTGTAATAATAATCCGCTCCCTCGCAAAGTTGCCAAAACGTAAAAAAAGGCATTCGCATCGTATTCCGGAGTAATTACTCCGAAGAAACGAAGCAAAAGAAACCTTGAGATAAATGCCCAAATAAATCTGTTTTTGGAACTCAAACTGCATAAGTGGTTACTATTCATTACTTTTAGCAAGGTTTTTGCTGTATAATTTAGTAAAGTGCGCCTTTAATACTGACAAAGTTTTTGCACAGGTTATAGAAATTGAAATAAGGCTGCTTCGTTGAGGCTTACCCTAAAGTTTTTGCAAGATTTAAAAACAGCATGAGGATTTAACTGAAACTTCAATTTTGTTTAAAAATCACGAATCATCCTCCTCAACGGTAGTAGCAACACTGGAAAATGGGATATATAAATAATAATAATGTATTTGTAGTGGGGCTCTGCCTCATTACCGGGCTAATACTAGTGCCCTGGAACGGTACCGGCCAGGCGCCACAAGACAAGGATGCTATAGCGAAAATTTCACTACTCCCCGATAATCAAGCAAAAATAGATTCGATAATAAATTTTACGAATCAAAACAGAAAACGCTTAAACAGTGAAACTCTTTTTATTGAAGGACTAAAAATAGCAGACAAAATCGGCTATAAAAAAGGGGAGGCAAAATTATTGGACGCCTACGGGGTTTATAACAGGGATCTGTCAAGATATTCCGAAGCTTTAGAGCTACACAGAAAAAGTCTTGACGTAGCCGAAGACATTGGAGATGTTTCAGCACAAATGTTCGCCTTGAACAATCTGGGCGTTGTTTATCGAAGATTAGACGAAAATAGTTCTGCTATCAATTATCATCTGCGCGCATTGAAACTGGCCGAAGAAACCGGGCACGACTATAGTGCCAGCGTATCGTTGAACAGTATTGGAAACATTCACCTTGCTTTGGGAAATTATTTAGAGGCCAAAAACTATTTTGAACAATGCCTGCCCATCGCCCGCAAGAGTAATAATACACAAGGTATTGCCATGAATTTGAACAATATTGGCGAAGCCTTTGAAGCCTTGAAACAATATGATTCGGCAGTAGTGTATTATGAAAATTCTTTGTTCTTTAATCAGCAGATGAATAACGACAAAGGCATTGCAATCTGCTACAATTCTCTGGGCAAGGTGTTTAGTGTGCAAAATAAATACGATCGGGCTATCAACCTGTTTGAAAATGCATTGGAGATAAACAAAAAACTTGGGGATCTGCTTTACACATCCACCACGTTTAATAATTTGGGAAATTTGTATTTGAAACAAAAGGCGTTTCAAAAGGCCAACCTGATGTTTGACTCTGCCTTACATATTTCGAAACACATTCGGTCAAAGTCTGAGATGAAAACGGCTTATGATGGATTGATGCACGTAAACGAAGGGATTGGAGATTTTAAGAAAGCCTATGGGTTTAGCACATTATCACGCCTGTATGCCGACAGTCTGGCATTGGACAACAACCACCGGCACATCATGCAGGTAGAGGCTATTTATAAAAAGGCACATGAAGAAAGTAAGATAGCCATTATGGAAACTCAACGGCGCAATGATAAGATTTATATCTTTGGAACCATTCTTTTAGCGGTTTTATTGCTCGTATCAAGTGCTTTGTTTTTTCTGCGGCGAAGATTGATAGAACATAATAAAGGGTTACAACGAGAGTTGAAACTGCGCGCACAAATTGCCAGTGACTTGCACGATGATATGGGTTCTACTCTTAGCAGCATTCATATTTTTAGCGAATTGCTTCGCAAAAGTGAAGGGAAAGCACCCGGCTTATTAGATAAAATAGAAGCAAACGCTAAAGATACTTTGGAGGCTTTAGATGATATCATCTGGTTAGTAAATCCTTCCAATGACAAGTTTAGCAACCTGGGAGTACATATTAATGAATATGCCATTCCCCTGTTCGAATCAAAAGGAATTGATGTAGAAATTGATTTCCCGGATGAAGTAGCTGATCTGCCCTTGCCTATGACAACCAGGCGCAATATATTTTTGATTATGAAGGAATCCATCAACAATTTGGTGAAGTATTCTGATTGTACCAAAGCGATCATAAAAGCAACGGTGGAGGGCGAAACCATCCGCTTTCTTGTAAAAGACAATGGGAAGGGCTTCGATCCAGACAAGCTAACCCATCGCAACGGGATCAAAAATATAAAATCCAGGGCTGCACAAATGGGGGCAACCCTGAATATTCATTCTGTGCTTCAGGAAGGTACAGAAATGGAACTGACGGTTCCCATAAAAGGAAAATCTACAGCTACTTCCTAAATCCTCTTTTTTATTTTAATATCAACGCTGCCAAGGGCGGTAAATTGATCGTGACCCTGTACTTTTTATTATCTTCTTCCAAACACTCAGATCGGATGTCTTTGTTGAATACATCGCCGGTGCCATCATATTCTTTATTGTCCGAATTGAAAATTTCAAGAGTATATTCTTTATCATATACTTCTATAACCCAGTCGTGGCGCACTTCGGGTGTCATGTTCAGAATCACCAGCAAGTCATCTTCCGGCTTTTCGGCTTTGCGTTTATACACCATTACACACTCTTCTCTGTGGTTTAGATCCACCCACTCAAACCCACCGTGTACAAATTGTTTCTGGTACATAGCAGGTTCTTCTTTTAAAATTTTGTTCAGGGCTTTCAGGCAATTTTGTGCGCCGGTATGGCTGTCATGTTTCAGCAAACTCCAGTCCAGCTCCGACTTGTAGTTCCATTCCGAGGTTTGTCCAAACTCACTTCCCATAAACAGGAGTTTTCCACCCGGGTGGGTCCACATATAGCTAAAAAACAAGCGAAGATTGGCAAATTTTTGCCACAGATCGCCGGGCATTTTAAACACCAGCGGGCTTTTCCCGTGTACCACTTCGTCGTGGCTAATGGGAAGCATGAAGTTTTCATCGTAGTAGTACATCATGCTAAAAGTGAACTGGTTTTGGTGGTATTTACGATAGATGGGGTCTAATTTAAAGTAATCCAGCGAATCGTGCATCCAGCCCATCATCCACTTCATTCCAAAGCCCATGCCGCCTGTGTAGGTGGGTCTGGAAATTCCCGGCCAGTCGGTAGCTTCTTCGGCAATTGTTTGCACGTCGGGGAAATCGCGGAAGATCATTTCGTTTAAATCTTTTATAAATTTTATGGCTTCCATGTTACCGTCGCCACCGTGTTCGTTGGGCTCCCACTGCCCTTCTTCGCGGGAATAGTTGAGCTTAAGCATGGAGCTAACTGCATCCACCCGAATGCCGTCAATATGGTAGAAATCGAACCAAAAACGCGCGCTGCTGATCAGAAAGGATTTTACCTCGCCTCTTTGATAATTGAAAATATAACTGTTCCAGTCGGGGTGAAACCCTTTGCGCATATCGGCATATTCGTAGGTATGGGTGCCATCAAACATGTACAACCCGTGCGAGTCGTAGGGAAAATGCGAAGGAACCCAGTCCAGAATCACACCAATGCCTGCCTGGTGCAAGGCGTCAATCAGGCGCATCAAACCTTGTGGATCGCCAAAACGGGAGGTGGCCGCAAAATAGCCTGTTGTTTGGTAGCCCCAACTTCCATCAAAAGGGTGTTCGGTAAGGGGCATAAACTCTACGTGGGTAAACCCCATTTCTTTTACATAAGGCACTAACCGTTCTGTAATTTGATCGTAGGTGTTGTATTTGTGCTCATTGCCAGGTTCGGGTCGTTGCCAGCTTCCTAAGTGCACTTCGTACACGCTCCAGGGTGCATTGAGTGCGTTGTGTTTTTTTCGGGTTTGCATCCATTCGTTGTCTTCCCATTCATAACTCATGTCCCAGGTGATGGAGGACGTAAGGGGCTTTAATTCCCAAAAATTGGCTAAGGGATCACCTTTTTCGGTTACGTGATTTTCAAAACCAACGATATTATATTTGTACAATTCGCCTAACCCCAGCTTGGGGATAAACCCTTCCCAAATGCCGCTATTGTCCCAGCGAGGGGTAAGAGGATGAGAAATTTTATCCCAATCGTTGAAATTGCCGGTTACAAACAAGTGAGAAGCATTGGGGGCCCATACACAAAAATAAATACCCCAGTTTCCCTGTACCTGAATGGAATGAGAACCAAATTTTTCATAGATGGAGTAGTTGGTGCCTGCTTGAAAATTTCGAATATCTTCATCCGTTAGTAACGAGTAGTTCCAAACGGGTTTTGAAATATCAATGAAATTTTCGGCTTCGTATTTTTTCTGCAGCTCGTCGAATTTGTTTAGCATATCATTAAATTTAGATGGCAATTTAATCATTATTTAACAAAACATTATTACGAAAAATTCGTAACAGTAAATTTTCTTTTTATTTTTGTTTCGATTTTAGAAAGAGGGGTCTTACGAACCGAAAAAGACGAATTTCAAAATCGTTTCAACAGTTACAATAACCGTTTATGAATAAAATACAGTGGCTTGTCTTGTGTATCCTTTTTTGTCCCTTGGGGCTTCTGGCTCAATCCACAGGTTTAAAAGGAACGCTTGTAGATACAACGGAACACAGAAATCTTCAAAATAGTGTAGTGGCACTATTACAAAAAGCCGACACCACTCTGTTACAATTTACGAGAGCAGATAATAAAGGCAATTTTGAATTGACCGCACCGGATAGTAGTGGCCAATATATTTTGATGGTAACCCATCCTTATTTTGCCGACTTTTTGGACAGCGTACAAATTAAGAAAGGGAAAACTACGCAGTTGGGCACCATT
>JBDHYK010000157.1:0-7588 GCA_039811305.1 Niabella sp. | reverse complement strand
GTTATGGTTTGCTACAGAAAGCAGTAATAAACAGGTCTCCATGTCTCAGGAACAGTCGCTCCTGGAAAAACTCACACAAATAGACCAGGCACTAAGCGCAGAGCTGAAAAAAGTGTAACTTATTATTTTTTCATCCAGGGCACAAAGTTTCATCTCTGATTGGTATCCAACCCCGCAGGCGCCTTTATGGCAAAATACTCCCTTGCGTTACATCTGCTCTTTTTTATGAAGTGCTTACTTGTTATTGTATGATTATCAATCTTTTGCAAATGTTTTTTCTCTGCCAATAATCTATTTGCAACCCAATGCGCTTTGCACAAACATACAAACGCAACAATCTTCCGGCTTCTTATCCACATTTTTTACGCAGGAGGTTCATTTTTGTGAATAAATGAATTAGACAAGAAGGTTTTGATACAATAAATTCGCAGCAGGATCCATGCCCAAAAAACAAAGAGGAAAAACTTGAGTTCGCCGGTAAGAATTTTGAAAAACAACCCTGGCGCTTCAGCATGGTAAATTTTTACAGATCAAAATAAATATAGAAAAAGGAGCAAAGTTGTGAAATTAAAAACATTAGAAATAAAAGGGTTTAAGAGTTTTGCCGATAAAACCCTGGTGAATTTTGATGACGCCGTAACCGGAATTGTTGGCCCCAATGGATGTGGAAAATCGAATATTGTGGACAGTATCCGTTGGGTTATTGGCGAACAAAAAATAAGCCAGTTGCGCAGCGAAAATCTGGATGCACTGGTATTCAACGGCTCCAAAACCCGTTCGGCAAGTGGTTTGGCAGAAGTGAGCCTTACGTTTGAGAATACGAAAAACCTGCTTCCTACCGAGTTTAATATGGTGCGCATCACCCGCAAGTTCTACAGAAGCGGCGAAAGCGAATACCGCCTCAACGACGTTCAGTGCCGCCTCAAAGACATCCAGAATTTGTTTTTAGATACCGGGATCAGCACCGATTCTTACGCCATCATAGCGCTGGACATGGTAGATGATCTGATACGGGACAAGGACAACAGCCGCAGAAAAATGTTGGAACAAGCAGCAGGTATATCAATCTATAAAACCCGAAAAAAAGAAGCAAAGCAAAAATTAGATGCAACAGAATTGGATCTGGCACGAATTGAAGACTTGTTGTTCGAAATCAACAACCAGTTAAAAGCTCTTGAAAACCAGGCCAAAAAAGCAGAAAAATACCACGAAATAAAGAAAGACTATCGCGAAGTAAGCATCGAGTTAGCCAAAGCAGCTTTAGAAGGTTTCAACCTCAGTTTCCAGGATTTGACCACGCAACAAGAAACCACTACCGATAAAGTGGTGCGTATGGAAGCAGAATTGGCCAATGAAGAAGCCACCATTGAACAGGAAAAACTGATTTTTATTGAAAAAGAGCGTGGCTTACAAAGCATGCAACACGCCTTTAATGAGTTAGAACAAAAAATTCGTACCAAAGAAGGCGATAAAAAATTAGCCATACAAAGGTTGCAGTATTTGAAAGAAAGAGAGACAGCGCTCACAGAGTTTTTAAATAAAAGCGATGCCCAGTTGAAAGGAATTGAAGAAGGAATTGCTTTTACGCATACCCATATTCTGGACGAAGAAAAAATACTTGACGCCCTCAATACGCAGGTAGCGGGGATGCGCAACGAAACAGATTTGAAGCGCGCAACCTTTGACGAGAAAAGGACAGGGTTAGAGGCCATGCGTCTGGAGCAACAACAAATACAGCGCGATCAGTTTGATGCAGAAAAAAAAGTAGCCGTAGCCGATACCTCAATTCAAAACCTTCAGCGTACCATACAGCAACTTGAAGACGAGCAGGTACAGCGAGAAATTGCACAGCAACAGGTAGAAGCCGAGCAAAGAATTAAAGAGCAGGAATTATCGGTACAGAAAAACTCATTAGACCAATTGCAGGCGCACCATGAGCAAACCAAGGAGCAGATTTTACAAACGCAATCGGTTTTGGAGCAGTTGCGCAATGAGTTAGCCGAAGAGAACAGAAAACTGGATGCAAAAAAGAATGAACACGATCTTCTGAAAAGTATGATTGACGCCATGGAAGGCTACCCCGATAGCGTTAAGTTTTTGCATAAAAACAAAGATTGGAATTATGGTTTCCCCATTCTGTCAGATATTCTTTACGTAAAAGAAGAGTTTCGTACCGCTTTGGAAAATGTGTTGGAGCCCTACTTAAACTACTATGTCGTTAATAATTTACATGAGGGCTTAGAAGCAGTGCATTTGTTAGATGCTCACAAAAAAGGGAAAGCCAATTTCTTTTTATTGGAAAAAATTGACGGCCTGCACGCTGGCAGCCATCACTTAGAAGGCGCAATTCCCGCCCTTCAGGTGGTGGACGTGGAGGAAAAGTACCGCCCATTAGCCGAACAATTATTAACAAATGTATTTATTGCCGAAGGCGAAGAGGCGCTCAATAATTCCAATGGTTGTGTGGTAATTGAAAAGCAGGGAAAATTTGTAAAAGGAAAATATACCCTCAGCGGCGGTAGTGTGGGGCTGATAGAGGGCAAAAAAATAGGCCGGGTAAAAAACCTCGAAAAACTGATTGAAGAAATTGAAATTCAGGATCGGGTTGTACAACACCTACGCACAAACATACAACAACGTCATAATGAAGTGATCGCTTTTAACGAAGATCTTCGGGAAAACCTGATCAAAGAAACAGAAAAGGCCATACAGGTACTCACTAATCAGACATTTTCATTACAAAACAAATTAGAAAATCTGCAGGGGCAACAAAGCAGTGTAAAAAACAGGGTAGAAGTACTTAGGGAGCAATTAACCCAAACTCAGGAATCGGTAGAAACTGTGCGCCACCAACTGGCAGAACTTAATGAAGTGTTACAACAAAACAGCAATCTTTTAGCCGATGCTAATGAGCAGTACAAAGAAGCCGAAACCCTTTACCAGCAAGCGTCACAACAGTTTAATGAGTTCAACTTGAATGTTACCCGCCAACAAAGTAAGGTGAATGCCTTGAAGCAGGAACTGGGTTTCAAACAGAAACAACTTAGCGACCTGAAAACACAGATCGAACAAAGTACTACACAGCTCGATACGGCTGCTGTGAATATTGCAGCGTCTGAACAGGGGCTGAAAGAAGCCGAAGATGCCTTATTGCAATTAATGCGATCGCGCGAAGAAGACAAACGTGTATTGGATGAGACAGACCAGGCCTATTACAATTTTCGCAACCAATTAAACGAAAAGGAAAGTAATCTTCGTCAAAAAAACCGCGACCGAGAGCAGGTAGAACATCAGCTTGCAGCGATCAAAGACAAGCTAAGCGAATTGAAACTTCAATTGGCGGGTACCCGCGAACGACTGAAAGTAGAGTTTAGAATCAATTTAGAAGATATTTTAAACGAAGCACGAAGCACCGATACAGTAGTAGAAGAGTTGCAGGAAAAAGCGGATCGGCTGAAAAAGCGCCTGGAAAATCTGGGAGAAGTAAATCCCACAGCGATTGAAGCCTTCACCGAAATGAAAAAACGATACGAATTTATTGTGGAGCAGAAAAATGACCTGGTGAATGCGAAAGTGAGTTTGATGAAAACCATCGAAGAAGTAGAAGCAACCGCCAATCAGAAATTCTTAGAAACCTTCAACAAGGTGCGCGAAAATTTCCAAAAGGTATTCAAATCTTTATTCACCGAAGACGACCAGAGCGACCTGATTCTTGAGAATCCCGAAAACCTGGCAGAAACGGGCATTGACGTTATAGCCAAACCCAAGGGGAAACGACCCACCTCGCTCACCCAGCTAAGCGGCGGAGAGCGAACACTCACAGCAACTGCCTTGTTATTTGCCATCTACCTGATTAAACCGGCTCCGTTCTGTATTCTGGATGAAGTGGATGCCCCCTTAGATGACGCCAATGTGAGTAAATTCACCAATATGATTCGAGAGTTCAGCGACAATTCTCAATTTATTATTGTTACGCACAATAAAATGACCATGAATGCAGTAGATGTAATATATGGGGTTACGATGCAGGAACCCGGTGTGAGCAAATTAGTTAGTGTTGATTTTCGCAGTCTTGCTGCCGCCAGTCAAAATTGATAGTATATTGATTTACAGGAGGTTACAATTTATTGAGTACAATATTTTTAGAAAAAGTTTGATATTGGCAAACTCTTTGCATACGAAAGGGTATGACAAGTTTTTGGGCAACACAGGCAGAGCACCTGAACAACCGGCTAAGTATGCTGGGCACCGCCATTGTTGTGATTGTGATTTTATGTTTAGCCTGTAATAGTAAGGCAAAACTTGCACCTGTTAAAGACGGCGGCCTTGTAGTGATAGATACGATGGTGCTACAGCCACCCCGGGCAATCAATTATTCCGAGGGTGATGTGAGCCGTAGGGATGGGAAAGTGATAAAGTTTACAAATGCCAAATGGGAAATAGTTGAAACCAACATCGTTTTGGAAGATGGTACCATAATAACTCCCAATGGCGAGGCAAGAGGCCTGGATGGGAAAGTGTTTTTGGTTGCCGAAGGATCGTTTGTTACAAAAGCTGGCAGATTTTTCGATAAAACGGGGGCTACTATCGAGATGGATCGAAAAATTATAAAAGAAGATCTTACAAATGCATCTAATGAAGTGAAAGAACAGGTACAGGCAGTTGAAAACTTTAAGGAAAGCACCGAAAGCAGTACCTCAGATCCCACAAAACAGGTTGTTAAAGAAGTAACCCACTAACCCATACATCCTTTTCAGTTGTCCTTGTTGAGCGCAAGTACTACCGGTTTCGCTCAGGGAGTGTTCGCTTAAAGAGCACTTGAAATAAAAATAGGACTCGTTTCGGTTTTTCTTTAGGCACTGACCTGCTTCAATCGAAAAAAGAAAATAACACCTATAACCGCGCATCCTAAAAGACAACTGGTTTTTTAATGAAACCTACTTACGGCAATAACCATTTGGTGGAGAGTGTATAGTATCTTACTTTTACAGAGTCCGGCGCATGCCGAAAACTAAATAAATAGGTTTTCTCAATAAATTTATAACGATGGCTTTTAAAAAATTCAAAGTTGTTAATTACGAAATAAGGCTTGGTTACAAAATGTCTGCCAGCTTCAATGGGGTTGATATTGAGGCTCAGGGGCTTTTGACCTGCCATAGTGTTGATGGATATAGGTTTGTTATTTATGGGTTGCATCCTTTAAGCGATGTGCCCGAACCTGTTTATAATGAAACGAGTAAAGTGGGGACCATTTTTATTCCTTTTAAAGATCTGTCTGTTTATATTGATTTAGTACGGAATGAAAAACCCATTTATGCTAGTTTGGATTCGGAGAACCCTGCTTGGAATACACTTAACACAGGAAAGGAGCCGACAGGCGAGGAGGAGGGATAGTTGAAAAATGGATAAAAGCCGCCTGACAGAAAAGTTCGGGTAGTATTCCTGTTTCCAGAGCCGATAGTTTTAGGGTTCCGGGTACTCTGGTTTGTCTTTAAATGGCAATCTTATGGTGGCAATCAAGTTCATTAGAATACCGATTACTAATGCAAAACTAAATAGCCACAGCCCAACCGGGTAGTTGGGGATGGAAAGGGAAGGATAATAAAAACACAGCCCCTGGTACAGCAGGATTAGTTCGGTAGCCACAATCCCTGTTACAAAAGAATAGATGCCAACACTTGCCCATTTCAAGGTTTTTGGGTTCTTTATCTGTAGCCTGATAACAAAAAATAAAAAGGCACTTACAATTCCTAACATCATTAAATGTATGAAACCAATTACCGCCTGATGGTTGTCAAAAATGTGTTTTGCAATATCGGGGAAAATAGAAAAGGATTGAAAAAGGATTTTGAACACAAAGCTTAGAGCTGCAAAAACCAAAAGCCGTTTTGAAAGTTTGTCTAACTGCCCAAAAAAACTGCTATAATTTGATTGTAGGATCCTGAATCCATAAAACAGCGCGATTAGTTGAAATAGAATTCCCACTCCGTTAATCAAACGGAAAATTGCAAAATCATAATACCAGTTTATTGGCAGGGCAAATGTAAAAATGAGCGACCCTATAAAAAACCAGTGAAACCGGTTAAAGGTTTTTGAGGCTGGTATTTTTAAAAAATGAAAAAGCAAGGCGAGAAGGGCAAATAAAAACCATCCATTCAGTTGAAAATGAAGAAAAAACTGGATGGCCAGCAATGCAGGTTTTGATCCCGCCCCTAATTTTACCATGATCGGTCCCAACGACCAAAGGCTGATGGTAGAAAGGCAAAGCCAAAAAAGGGAGCTACGCAAAAGCGAAAAAGCAGCAGATTGCTTCCCTTTGGTTTTCTTCAACAAAAGTGCCGTAAAAAAATAGCTGAGAACAATATAAAGAGAAGAAGAAACGATTGAAAACGCCGCGTACCCCTGTACCGGGAAACTCAGGATCATTCCAATCACTGCGATTTCTGTAAACCAGAATACCTTTTGGAAGTTTTTATTGAATTCGCCCACAAAATACTGTACCAGCAAAATGAACAAGGTCATATACACCCAGCCTAAAATGGCAACATGCGAATGGGCGTGGGTGAAGTACTTAAAATTAAATGGTAGAGAAAAGACCAGCATCGTCCTGAGGAGCAACCCAAAAACGGCGGCTATCAGAAAATTAAAAACAGGAACCGCAAAAAGATGCTTTCGGAGAAAATTCATAATATGATTCAGAAATAAGAACGATCTAAAGTAATAATTACGCGAAAATACAGCAAATGACAACAGGACACCCTTCAGTTTTCGCCTGCTTTGTCATGGTTTGTTCAAATCTTCTTCATCCCCGATGGGTTAAGGTTCAAATAGCAGTTCAGTATTTTTAACAGTAATCGTCTATCCAATAACCCACGGCTACTTAGATTTTGAAGTTGGATGCAATGCCATTAGGTTTTTAGAATAGCGCCATCGAAATTTTTTGTTAAAACTCGCATTCAAACTGATTGAGAGTGTCTATTTTGGAATGTTATAAGGTGCCATTATCTGAACATTAATTTGTAATTTCGCACTATGACACAGGAAAAATTACAGGATATGCGGTCCCGCGTTCTCGGGATAAGGAGGTTTCTTTGACGTTGAAAACCGACAGCAAAAAATTTTAGAAGACAAGCAGCTATCTGTAAGCCCGGGATTTTGGAACGATAATCAGCGCGCTACAGAAATTTTACGCAATCTTAAAACCAACGAATACTGGATGGAAGTTTATTCGGAGGTGGACAGGGCCGTAGAAGATTTTGCCGTATTGTTTGACTTCTGGAAAAGCGGAGATGCTACCGAACCAGAAACCCAGGCAGCCTATGAAACAGCATGTCACCAGTTGGACGATGCGGAGTTCAAAAGCACCCTAAACGAACCGGAAGACGAGCTGCCAGCCATCCTCCAGATCAACTCCGGTGCGGGTGGCACCGAAAGCCAGGACTGGGCCGAAATGATCGCCCGCATGTATAAAATGTATGGAGACAAACAAGGATGGAAAATAACCGAATTAGATTGGCAGTGGGGCGATGGCGCCGGAATAAAAACCGCTACCCTGCAATTTGAGGGTCCTTTTGCCTACGGGTTTTTA
>JBDHYK010000156.1:0-7602 GCA_039811305.1 Niabella sp. | reverse complement strand
CCTTCTGAAAGTTGCAGCTTTTTATCGAATCTTGAGGATAAAGCAAAGATTATAAAAGCTCGTGAAATTTTAATCAAACATATTGGCGAACCGATTACCATAAAAGATTTGAGCCGCAAGGTTGCTATAAACGAATGTTACCTGAAAAAAGGGTTTAAAGAAGTATATGGCACCACCATTTTCGAGTTTTACCAAAACCAACGGATGGAACACGCCAAATACCTGCTTTACGAAAAAGGCCTTAGCGTAACGGAAGTATCTTTATTGCTCGGATATTCCTCGATTTCCCATTTCAGTACTGCTTTTAAAAAACAAACAGGGCTGAAGCCCTGTGAGTTGTTATTAAGATCGTAATTTTTTGATGCTAAGATGCATACCGAAGGGCTGGTATGTATTTTTGTGCCAGTGAAAATGCACCAAAAAGCACAGAACTATAAAAAAGATCTCCCACAAAACTTCCCAGAAACAATTGTGAGGCAAAGCTATTATAAAAAGGCAGCGCCCTCAGATACGTGAAGCCTAATGTTAAATGGGGTTCGTAAATTGTGGTTCCGGCGGCAAAATAATTAGCTGCCCAAACTCCAAAATTAGAAACGATCCAGAAGATAGTGGAACCCGCCAGAGAATACCCTACTACTTTTAGTGCTTTGGGCCTTTTTAGTGTTGTGCCTAAGGCTACCACCAAAATCATGGACCCATATACAAAAAACTGTGAGGTTCCGTAAAATCCTGGTTGACCCAAAGCCACAAACAACAAATCCGACAACAGGTAAGCAGCAACGGGAATCACGAATGCTTTCCAGGTGTGGTGAAACATTGCACCCCCAAACAAAGAAATAGCCACTAAGGGCGAAAAATTGAGGGGGTGGGGTAGAATCCTGCTAAGAGCGGCTACGAAAATGATCCCAACAATCATTGCCAATTTTACATGTATTTTGTTCATAGCTTTTTGTAATTTACAACAAATGTAATAACTTTTTTTTAGCTGCTGGTAGCCCCTTCTATAATTCTTTGGTTTTTCATTGCGTGTCAAACGCCTTTTTTATAGCAGTAGTTGGTTTTTTCCTGTTTTTTACACTGGCGGATGCTACCATAGGGCATAAATGAAAAAAGGTTGACTTTTTTTGTCAACCTCTTCCCTATTGCAAAAATAGTTTATGCTCCGGACTCTTCTTTTTGGGGTTCTACATTGATGGTTTCACCAGCCTCGGCGGTGGCTTCACCTTCTTTTGTACCAAAAATATCGTGCATCCATTTTTCGGCGCCTGGAAACTGTTCTTTAACAACATCAATACCCTTCTTAGAGAGTTCGGAAAAATAATCTTTAGCTTGATCGGTAGCTTTTACGGCTTCGTCTTTAAAGTTATTCGCTTTTTCTTTTAGGTTTGTCATCATTTTTTCCCGTTCTTCAGGGCTCATGCTGGCGTATTTTCCTGCTGCCAAACCTGCTAAAGCGCCCAGGATAAATGTAGCCACGTGTTTACTATTTACCATTTTTTTTCTTTTATAATTGTTATTACAATATTGTTATCTTCTTACTGCAAATTTAGTACCTATTCTTTCTTTTTCAAGGCTTTTCCCGATGGTTTTCTGTAAACCTTCTTAAATAGCCGGTGGCCGGTTGGCTGGCGCTTCAACATTCTATTTACACACTCCACTTATTTCTACCATGTGCTGGGTCATGGGTATTCAACCCTTTTTTATTTTTTTTTCAATCCCACAATTTTCATTTCTTTTATCAAATGATCGGCCCCGGCAAATTTGTCTATGATAAACAAAACATACCGGGCATCCACCATAATATTTCTGCAAATAGAGGGATCGTAATTAATATCGCTCATGGTTCCTTCCCATACGCGATCAAAGTTTAACCCTACCAGGTTTCCATAAGCGTCTAAAGCGGGGCTGCCGCTATTACCTCCGGTTGTGTGGTTGGAGCCTATAAAACAAACCGGCATTTTCTTTTTTCCGGCTTTATCGGTAACGCCATATATACCATAGTCTTTGTTTTTGTATAGTTCTCTAAGTTTTTCTGGTACATCAAACTCGTAATCTCCGGGCACATACTTTTCCATTACCCCATCTAAATAGGTTTGATACTCATAAACCATTCCATCGGCAGGAGAATATCCTTTCACTTGTCCATAAGTTACCCGCATGGTGCTGTTGGCATCTGGATAAAATTTTCTATCTGTCATTACTTCCATTTGTGCCTGCATATATTTTCGCTGCAAATCATTTATTTGAGGCTGGTATTTATTTAATTGGGAATTAACCGTTGTATTAAAATGAATTGCCATGCTGTTGAGTAATCGGAATGTTTCATCTTGTTGTATTTGTTTGTAAAGGTCATTGGGATTTTCACGCAACAAGCTGATTACTTTGTCTTTATCTAACAGAATCGGGTTGGTGTAAGCGGCAGCAGCCCATTTTTCATAATCTCCGTTATATTTATTTTTTTGTGTTCTGGCTTCTTCAGCCACAAAATCCTGTTTCTGGTTTTCCATATACAATTGCATCATTGCCGCAAAAAGATGTTGATCCACAATAGGGTTTAAATCTTTATACAAGCCCGGCAGGCTGGCCAATTGTTCTTCCAATACTTTTTTATAAACCGTTTCGGGTCTGTTGGCCTGGGTGTTCATCAGTAGTATTACTTTATTAATTAGTATAAAAAGTTCTACTTTACTTGTTGTTTCCAAAAAATAATCCCGAGCCAGCGCAAAGGGTTCAATGGATTGGTACAGTTGATTGAGTTCGGGCAACAGATTGCCATATTTTTTACTGAGTCCTTCCTGGGCTGCTACTCTTTTTTGGAACACCTCTTCATAATTTTGTTTCTTTTGAACCCCGTTTGTTTTTGTCAGTCCTAAAACTTCTCCCTGCCATTTTTTCCAGGCATTTGCCACACCCGCATATTTGGAGGCGTATTGAATTTTTATTCCTTCATCTGCGCGCATATATTTGTCCATTACCTCTAATGATTTTTGCCGGATTAAAATTTTTGCCGGATCATTGAGTTCTACTATTTGGCGAACTGCTTCGCCGGGTAAATACTCGGTTGTTCTTCCCGGAAAACCGAAAACCATGGTAAAATCGTTCTCCTTAACTCCTCCTAAAGAAATAGCCAGGGATTTTCTTGGTTTAAAAGGCACATTATCCACAGCATAATCTGCGGGTTGGTTGTTTTTGTTTGCATAAATTCTAAAAAGACTAAAATCTCCTGTATGGCGGGGCCAAACCCAGTTGTCGGTATCGCTACCAAACTTTCCTATTGATGATGGGGGTGCACCCACCAAACGTACATCTGTGTATTTTTCGGTAATAAATAAAAAATACTGGTTCCCATCAAAAAATGGTCGTACCAGGATTTCCTGATAGGCTTCTTTTTTAACGGTTTTTTTTAGCTCATTGATGTTTTTATCTATAAGCGATTGTCTTTCACTTTCTGTATTTGTGGCGGCTACTCCCTGCATTACTTTTTTAGAAACATCGTCAATTCTCACTATAAACGTTACAGACAAACCGGGATTAGGGAGCTCTTCGCCCTGACGAGCGGCCCAAAAACCATCCCGCAAGTAATTATTCTCTAAAGTTGAGTGTTTTTGTATATTTCCATAACCACAATGATGATTCGTTAAAACCAAACCTTTCTCCGAAATTACCTCTCCCGTGCAGCCGCCACCAAAAATCAAAATAGCATCTTTCAGACTCCCTTTATTAATACTATAAATGTCTTTAGCGCTAATTTTCATACCAAGGCTTTTCATCCTTTTTTCATTTACCAGCTCCAGCAACTGCGGCAGCCACATCCCTTCATCTGCTTTAGCTACAAAAAGGCCGGCTAAAAACAATAAACCAATAAGAAAACTCTTTTTCATGTACTTTTTTTTGGGTCTTTTTTCCCTCAAAAACAAGTTTGAGAGGAATTTATTTTAAAAATTTCTGCTTTTTATACCAATCATTTATAATAATAGCATGATCCTTTTTGAACAAGTTTCAGAAAGAAAATAGCTGGTTGCTCTAAACTTTTAAATTTTTATGCAAACCTATCGCTTTATTTCTCCCCAAAGATATGTGAATAAAGCCTTAAAACTGTTTATAAACCTGAGTGAAACGTTAATGTGAAACATAAAAAATTGACGATAATAAAGTACCGGGCATGGGAGAAGTTTACAACACTGTTTAAACCCTTATTTATCCTAAAACTATTCACATTTTCTTTAATTCCATGTTCTAAATAGTTATCCATACCTTTATGGTATCGCAGATGTGGAAAAATCAACAAAACCCGCCCTATATCTGTTCTTTGTGATGTTAATAGGCGATTAGAAAATGTTAATATCGAAGAAAGAAAACCTTTTGTTCAATTTGATCGTCTTTTTATCCACAAATTCACAGGTATAATAATAATAGGTTTTACTTTAAAAAAGAATTAGTTTATTATTAATAAGAAAAAGGAAAAGTGGATAAACCGCTAATTGTGCTATTCGGGTTTTGAGTTGTAACATTGCAAAAGATTTTAAAAATACAAACATGGAAGAAGTTTTAACCGCTGCATTCGAAGAAATAGAAGAGAAAGGATTTTTAGATATTTCTATTGATCCGGAACTGGATCTATTTGAAGAAATAGAAAAACTAAAGAAAGAAAAGAATGCTATTGTTTTGGCTCACTATTATCAAGAGCCTGATATTCAAGACATTGCAGATTATATTGGAGATAGTTTAGGGTTAGCACAAGAGGCCGAAAAAACCAAAGCAGATATGATTGTATTTGCCGGGGTGCATTTTATGGCGGAAACGGCAAAGATTTTGAACCCAAAGAAAAAAGTGGTGTTGCCCGATTTAAAAGCGGGTTGTTCACTGAGTGATAGCTGCCCACCCGATCTTTTTCAGAAATTTAAAGATCAGTATCCCGATCATGTGGTGGTAAGTTACATCAACTGTAGTGCCGGTATAAAAGCTTTAAGCGATGTGATTGTAACCAGTAGTTGTGCGAAGGCAGTGGTGGATAGTTTTCCAAAAGAACAAAAGATAATCTTTGCGCCCGACAGAAATTTGGGCGCTTATATCAGTAAAGTAACCGGTAGGGAAATGGTGCTTTGGAACGGTGCCTGCATGGTGCATGAGATTTTTAGTATGGAAAAAATTACTAAACTACAGCACCAACACCCCAATGCAAAATTGATAGCGCACCCGGAATGTGAAGAACCCATTTTAAAAATAGCCGATTATGTTGGATCCACATCGGGTTTATTAAAGTACACACAAAATGATGCAGCAACAGAATTTATTGTTGCTACCGAATCGGGAATATTGCATCAGATGGAAAAAGCCAGCCCAAATAAAACATTCATACCCGCACCACCCAACAATGCATGCGCCTGTAATGACTGTCCACACATGAAAAGAAACACCCTTGAAAAGATATATCTATGCATGAAATATGAAACGCCTGAAATTTTGCTGGATGAGGAATTGAGGATAGCCGCTAAAAAGCCAATTGAACGAATGTTGGAAATAAGCAGGAGAGCAGGGATTTAGGGCAGAACTTGGTATCGAGATAAAAAATGAGAGAATAGCAGCAAAAAGAGAATAATTTTTTACCTTTAAGAGGTTTGAAAAAATTAGGTTGATTCGTTGATAATGCTGCTAAGACACGCACATTTTTTAAAATTGGTATTCCTGCATGGGATAACAGCTTTTGGGGGCCCACAGGCGCATATTGCTATGGCCATGAAAACTTTTGTGAAACAGCGACCCTTTGTAACTGAGGAAGAGCTGTTGGAATACAATGCGTTTTGCCAACTACTACCGGGCGCTTCTTCTGTTCAAACTATCACGTTAATTGGGTACAAAAGAGGTGGAGTTCCTTTAGCAATCATCACTTTATTGGTTTGGATTCTACCCGCTAGTGCCATCATGCTGGTGTTGTCTTTCTTGGTTAATGAGGTAAACCAAAACTCTGTAATATCTCATAGTTTCAAATTTATAGTGCCCATGGCGGCAGGTTTTTTAATTTATGCAAGTGTAGCTGCCTACCCTTTTTCCGTAAGGAACCTAATCACAGGGATCATAGCAATCGGTACCACAATACTTACTTTTCTATTTTTTGGAAAGTCTTTTGTAATACCACTCTTGATTATTGCTGGCGGATTTGTAACTAATTTAAGTAAAAAGAGAATACCACAAATAGTAGAAAAACCAAAAAAGATACAATGGTGGAATATATGGTTGTTTGCGCTTATTTCTATTGCTGCTGGTTTTCTTAGCGAAACTGCCAGAAAGAATAATTGGGAAACTAGAAAACCGATTAATTTATTTGAAAATACCTACAGAATGGGAAGTTTGGTATTTGGCGGAGGAAATGTTTTAATGCCGATGATGTATGAGCAATTTAGTGTACGACCCGAAGAGGTACAAAAAAAGAATCCAAACGTAATACAGATAGATAAAGAAGATATGCTGTTAGGAATGGGATTAGTACGAGGAATACCCGGCCCTGTTTTTTCGATTGCGTCCTATACCGGAGGCTTGGCTTTAAAAGGCGAAGGCGTTGCAAAACAGGTGTTAGGGGGCATTATTGGGATGGTTGGCATTTTTTTACCCAGTGCATTATTGGTTTTATTTTTCTTTCCAATTTGGCATAACTTAAAAAAGTTTTCGGCAATCTATCGCTCTTTAGAAGGAATCAATGCTGCCGTGATGGGGATTATGACCGGATCCACTTTATACATCATGAAAGATATAGCAATACTAAGTAATGGCGTAATGGGATATACAAATGGATTGGTACTCGCCGGTACAGCAGCATTTTTGATATTTACGAAAATACCAGCACCCGTAATTGTGGCCGCTTGTATGATATTAGGTATAATTATTTGAAAATCAAGAAGTTATATTATGTTGGCGATAATAACCTCCCTTTTCTATTTCTTCAATAACGGAATCGGGTAAAAGATAACGAACAGATTTTTTAGAGGAAATCCAGGTTCGAATGGATGAGGCAGACAATTCTAACAAAGGAGCCTCTACAATTTTAAGTTGTGCGCCATAAGTATCAGAGAGAGGAAAACCTGGGCGGTTATAAAGTATAATATCATAATTATCAATAATATACTTATAATTTTTCCATTTTGGAAAGTTTTGAAAACTATCCCCACCCACAATGAGATGAAAATGATGATTTGGATATTTTTCAGAAAGGTAGTTAAGTGTTACGGATGTATAGGAAGGACGAGGAAGAAAGAACTCAATATCAGCGGCTTTCATTTGATATTCACCTTCAATAGCCAGTCGAACTAAGTGAAGCCGATGATTTTCATTAAGAAGCGATTTGGTTTCTTTTAAAGGGTTATGTGGAGATACAACAAACCAAATTTGATCCACAAGATTTTGATTTAGAATGTATTTGGCAATAATCAGGTGGGCGTGGTGAATGGGATTAAATGAACCAAAAAACAAACCAATATTCATGGGAAAGGAAATTAAAAAGAGAGTATGAAAATAGACAAGGGGTCAGAAGTCTAAAGGTTCCACTTCAATATGTTTCGCTTCATCTACCCTAAGGCTAAGAATATAACCGGCAACGGAAACGGAAAG
>JBDHYK010000155.1:0-7640 GCA_039811305.1 Niabella sp. | reverse complement strand
TGAACCGAAAAAAAATTAAAGTGCCTATAGGTTGCATTTTTTAAATACATCTTAAATAGTATTTAAATTTCTCTTTAGAGAAAAGAAAGCAAATTTATTGAATGATGTATTCCCTTTTGAACAGTAGTAAAGCCAAAAAAGGGGTTCTCTTGCGAGAAACCCCCAAATACACATTTCCACTCTGCCACTGCCACTTAATTAAATTTATCGGGAAACTGTTTGGCGATGCCTTCTGTAAGAATATCGGCTAAATGAACCATGTGGCTTAATGCTTCTTCGAAGCCTCCGAAAGACTGACCATAATCTCCTTTAAGAATGCCTACTGAATAGGCAATTGTGTGTGTGATATGCATTTCGAGTGCGCCCTGGGTTTCTTTAGCCGACCAGTTTTTGGGGTTTGCCGAAGCCAGAAAGCTACCAATATCCTTAGCATTGCCATACCAGTCCTTCACGGCTTTATCCAGGTTGTTTTTGTTGTTTTCTTTGGCTGCGGTTAGCACCGGCACAGCTAATTGAATGTGTTCCGTCAATAATTTGGCCAATTGGGCTCCGGCGGCCTGCCCATAGTAAGGCACAATAGCGGCCCCAATATCTTTTTGATTTTGTAGTAAACGATCCAATTTAGCACTTAGGCCCTTGGGATCGTTAAAAAATGCATCCACAGTAATCAGGGTCCAGTACATGTGAGCATTCCAAAGTTGGTTCATGGCGGTACTCAGCTCCTGTACTTTTGGTTTTCCCAATAAGGCTAACAGGTTTTTAGAGGGCGTATAACCCGAAACAGTATGAGCCGAATGTTGTGCATTTACTGTTACAGATGCCACAAACAGGGCGGTAATAATGAGTAACTTTTTCATTTCGTTTTTATTTAATGTTTATACTCAATTGGAGTAAAGAGGAGGGTTAAAGGTTACAGCAGCAATTTTTTTTGTTTTTGCTGTCATAAAACCATTTTTGATTGCAGAAACGATCGTGAAAACTTGGGTTAGCAAGTGATTTTTGTGAAAAAAACAGGGGGACTGCTTTGTAGAAAGCTACAGATCGAAATTTGCAGTCATTCAATCATAAGGGTCTTACCTTAGAAATTATGCAACCCTACTTTTGCACATTTTATGAATATTTTTGCACATTTACGAGCAATGAGTACGATAGATTTAAAAAAAGCGGCCATTTATCAGATGTTTTTATTAATCTTGTACTGTCTAAAGTGATACAATTATGCACTGGAGTACTATTACTACCGGTATTGGCAATACGGCTATTGACCTCTTTAACGATGGTCAACGAATGCTCACCCTGGCTTATAGAGGCAAATCTGATACGGTATATTTAAATACTAAGGACGGCGACAGAAGGCTGTTTTACTACCGAAAAAGAGGATGGTTTCATAAAAAACTAGTTTTAGAAAACGAATACGGAGCTAACTTAGGTGAACTTCAAAAAGAAGGAAAAAATGAGTATATCGTAGTTGATAATAAACGCTACTTTATAAGTTATAAAACCCAAAAGGAGGTGGAACTTTTAGAAACAACCACCAACCAACCTGTGTTTGTTTGTAGCCTCGATTATGACAATCCCAACCCCAATATCAGTTACAGTTTGTTAATGATTCTGTGCGTTTATCTGTTTTAAGATGATTGACAGCACCTGGTTTTTTGCGCAGTTTTAAAGTTGCTCGTACAAATTTTTTGAGAAATCTTCCAGAGAGGGATCGCGGGCGCCCATTAGTAATAGTACGGAGTTGGGCGTAAGGTGGGGTCGAATTGCGTTCAACAGGTCGTTTCGGCTTTCAATAAAAAAAGCCTGTTTCCCTTTAGCCTTTATTCCTTCAATAAGATCATTGGCAGAAATATCCTTGGTAGTAGTGCCGCCGGCATAAAAAATTTCACTCATCCAAATCTCATCCCCGGGTCTTAAAGCATCGCCAATTTCATTAACAAAGTCATTTTTCAAAAACCGGGTAGGGGCGTAGCCATGGGGTTGCAGCCAGGCCACCACCTTTTCTGCAATAGGCTGACAAGAACGAATAGCAGCGGCACATTTAACAGGGTTATGGGCAAAATCATCTACCACCCAAACTCCTTTTTTTTCACCCAACACCTGACTTCTACGATAAATGCCTTCATAACTGCGCAGGGCTTTTGCCGATTGTTGTATGCTGATGCCCACGAACGTTGCCGTTGCCGTTGCTGCTAAAGCATTTTCCATGTTATGCCTTCCCACCTGGTTTATTTCAAATGGGATCTCGTTAATAAAAAATGAAATCTGAAACCCGTTTTGATGAAAACCAGATGCAACAAATCCCGAACCTCCGCCTCTACCTTCCACTTCAAAATCGTTGGCGGGGTTTGAAGATAAAAGGGCTGCATGCGGGTTGGACTGGTTTACGATAAAGTGCCGACTATTACCTTTAAACTGTTGAAACAGAACTTTCAGATCTTCCATCTCTTTATGGTCTTTTTCAATGTTCAAAAGCAAACCGATATAGGGATGATAATTAACTATAGATCCATCGCTCTCGTCTGCTTCAATAATCAGCCAATCGCTGTTTCCAACAAATGCGTTGCCTATTTTTCCCTGCTTGATCAGGTGTACCAACCCAGCCCCCCCGATAATGGAAGGTGATTTTCCGGCAGATGAAAAAATATCGAAAATCATAGCGGTAACGGTACTTTTACCACTGGTACCGCCAACGGCAATCGTCTTTTTTGTAGCCGCGATCCATGCCAAAAGCTCCGATCGTTTTATAATAGGAATATTGAGCTCTTTGGCTTTTTTTATTTCAACTACGGTATCTTCAATAGCAGTTGAGGCTACCACCAGGTCAATTTCAGAAGAAATTCCCTCGCCGTTTTGTAAATGGCATTTAATTCCCTCTTTTTCCAATTTTTCCCTAATGTCGGCAGCCCTTCCCTCGTTAAAAAAACGATCACTGCCACTCACCTGCATCCCGGTTCCCTGAAGGTATTGGGCAATAGCGCTCATACCTGCACCGGCAATACCAATAAAAAAAGGACGTTTACAGTTTTTTAAATCCGTTTTCATAATTTCTTCATTCCTATCGTTCGTTGCGCGCCTATTAAATTGGCTGCACATATTAATACCGCCGTCAAATATCCTGATTCTGAAACAAAAAAGCCGGTTTCTGAGAAAATGTTTTTATCAAAAAACAGGAATTGGCAAAAAGAGAAGGCTTCCAGGCCAGGCTTGATCTGGTTACGGGTTTAAAGAAAGGAGCAAGAATTGGTTGAGAAATTAGCTTTCCTGTTCTTTATTCTTTTTATCGGCGTTTAGGTAATGGTCCAGTGCAGTGATCATGCTGGGCGTTTTAGGCAATGGCGCTATTATTTGGGGTTGCAGCCCCGCAGAAACGGCGGCATTTTTTGTGTTGGTACCAAAAGTGCCTATAATGACCTTGTTTTGCTTAAATTCGGGAAAATTGTCGAACCAGCTTTTGATGCCACTGGGAGTGAAAAAACAGAGTACATCGAACTCTTTTGCGGCGAGGCTATCCTTCACATTGTTGCTTGTGCTGCGGTACATAAACCCCAGCTCAAACTCACAATTATGATCTTTTAGCCAGCTTACAATTTCATTATCTTGCTGATTTTCAGAGCATACATAAAGGAAATTAATGTTTTCTTTATGTTTATTGATGACATCGAAAAGGCCTTTATTGGTGCCATCAGCTCCGTAAAAGACCTTTCTTTTTCTATAAAGGATAAATTTTTGCAGGTAAAGTGCTACTGCCTCTGTAATACAAAAATATTTTGTATTCTGCGAAATATTGGCTTTGGCCTCTTCAGAAATCCTGAAAAAATGATCAATTGCATGGCGGCTGGTAAATATCACGCCGGAAAAGTCTGTGATGCATACTTTTTGTTGCCGAAATTCTTTCCCCGAAATGGGTTCAATAGTTATAAGCGACTCGAAATCAAGGGCTACTCCATACTTTCTTTCCAATTCGTAATAGGGCGATTTTTCGCTGACAGGCCTCGGTTGCGTGATCAGGATCTTTTGAATGTTACCGGGTACGGATTTCTCTACGGTCGTCTTTACTTCGTTACTTACCATGTACTTGCAAAATAGTCGCTGCAAAGGTACTAAAACAATCTTAAAAACTTAGTGCTACCTTGTAAATGACCAATACCGGAATCAGTTCGAATGCGAGAAGGTATAAAAAAAAATGAAAAATGCCGATGGTGGCTTCTTTTCGTACGAAGCTGAATGCAACCACAAACCGGTAAACGTATAGTGCTAAAAGCAAAATCCAACTTATTGTCCACGCTATCGTTTGTAGGGTGGGTGCACCCAGTGCAATTGCAATAATGAGAGGCAAAAGAAATAAGGCAATTACTTTATTTACCAAAAAAACTAAAAAAATATAGGCCTCGGTGAGGGATTTTAATTGAAACATCCACCCTGCTAATTTCAGAATCAAAAATTTTCCTATATAGATTACTGCAAGTGCCAGGGTGGTGTAAACGGCTAATACGGAAAAATGTAATTGATTGCTGGTATTAAATGCGTCAATAGCCAATGCCAAATAACAACCACCGATAATTATGAACAGGGTATTGAAGACAAATGCAGGCAGAGAGGTTTGTGTAAGTTTTTGCTGCAGTTGCCGGTGTTTTAGGGTTCGTTTAAAAAAAAGTGTCGTAAACTCCTCAAAATAGGTAGAAAAGGCCGATCGAAACAGGGCAAACAGCAACAGTATGACGGCAAGACCATAAAAATAGAGTTCCTTACCGGGGGTCTTCTGTTTTTCTTTGTATGATAAAGGAAGCGCTCTGTCTGAAAAATTAAAATAGGGGTGATGCTTTAAAATTTGGTACCGCTGCTCGTACTTTTTAATAAGTACCGAATCTTCTTTTTTATTCAAACTGTCGTAACCCGCTTTTGTTTGCAAGGTATCTGTTATTTGTATCGAAGAATCGCTGGTAGGGGTGCCCGATAAAGCCAGCTGCCCTTGAGCGACTGTTTCAATTAGCAAAACTGCTACTACTACGATTGAAATTCTTAGGTGTTTCCCCATTTTTAATCTTTCCAGTTCCACCATTTCAGTTTTTTTGGGTCGCGATCGGCTTCCGGCGTTTGTGCAACATATACCGCGCACCTGAAAACATAAAGCAGGCACCTGTCTTGCCGATGCCCTACCTTTTCGTTGGAGCGAATATAAAGATCTTCGGGATCCTTGCCTTGTAAATCTTCAACTGACTGAATCCCAATTTGGTATAGATCGTTTGCGATGGAAACTCCCACACCCGGAAGAGTTCTTAACACACGCAACGATTGGTTTTTTGAGTTCATGCAATGCAAAATTAGCCAGACAGGTTTAAAAATAATTGACAAACCCAAAATGAATTTTTGACTGGCGCAGGTTGAATTGGGTGTCATTGCGTTTTCCCACAGCCCAGGCAAGATTGAACAGCCCCACTTTCGTTTCAAATACCATTCCCAACCCCGTACCTAAAAAGTTGTAATTTTGACGAGCCCCCCCGCTGATACTGCTACCCCAGCCACCATCCATAAAAATAGCAAAAAACGAATTTTCGCCAAATAGATACCTGTACTCGATGGTACCAAGGGCATATTGCGACAGATATTGGCTCTGCTCATCAAAACCTCTGAGCAGGCGATGACCACCGATTTGAAACAACTCATTACGGAAAATATTGGGGCTTCTCAAATAGGCACCGTGAACAGCGGTTTTCAAAGTGCTGTGATTTTTTCGGCCCAGGGGAAAATATTGGGCAAGCATTACCACCGACCGCCATTGGTACGATTTGGTTTTTATGGTATCATACAGAGTTCTAAAGTCGAAACCGGGATCCTGTTCATCTTTTAATTCCAAAACCTGATTATTGGGCTTTATCTGCTTGTTACCTGCAGAAGTTGTAAACAGTAATTCAGTACCCCGTACAGGATTGAAAATATAATTGGTATTGTTGAATTCATACTCTACCCCCAGATTCGTGAGTCGCACATCGGCTTCATTGGGAAGTGTTCGGGTTTGCAATACATGGTTGAGGTTCACCGAACTGACAATTGTACTGAACTGTTGAATAAAAATTTTGGCAGATTGCTGCGAGCTCAATGCCATTTGCGCACCCAGTTGTAGTTGAAAGTTCAAGTAGGCTGAATCCCTTTTAAGCATATCAAAACTAAAATCTAACCCAAAAGCCGACCGAAATAAATAGGGCTGTTGGTAAACAATGCGGAGCCTTTGTGAGGCGGCCTGTAATTTTTGCCAGTCTAATCCAATCGTCTCTCCAGACCCTAATGCATTTTTAAGATGGAGTACTCCTTCACCGGTGATCTGCAGTTTTCGAGTAGCTACCGGGTCGTTGTTTGGCAAAAGGCCGATAATCAAATTGACCTGGCTGGTTTTTTTTTGTTTTAAATACACCTCAACCACGCCTCCCGTGCTACTCCAGAAAAAACGAGGAGGAAACTCTTCCTCTACATAACTTAACTTTTTAATGAGGGAACTAATTTGTTGCAGTTTTTCCTGACTATAGGGGGTTCCGTTTTTAATACCCAGATAGCTTTGCAGGTATTCGTTGCTGATTTTGGCGTTGCCACTGATTTTAATACTATCAATTTTATAAAGCGGCCCCGAATTTACATTCAATACTCCCGATACTTTGTTGCCAGTAATGCGCACACTGTCCAACCCTATTTTTGCAAACGGGTAGCCATTGTTCTCAAAATACCGTAGCATACGTTCCTGAATGGTGCTTACAAGATCGTAATTCACTATTTTTTTATGAAATAGTTCTTCATTCCAACCGATTTTGTTGAGCCAGGCCCGGCTGGCAGCAGTGGTAGTAAGCGTTTCCCATTTGTAAAGATCGCCTATATACAGCGTAAGCCAGGCAGCCGTCGTATCGGTTTTTAGGTAGTCTATCGAAGCCGTGATGTATCCCCTGCCCTGAAGCAATGAAAGCATCTGATCAATATACATCAGACAATCTTCCCTATCTGTAAACCTGTTTTTTGGAGCAATCGTGTTTTGTATGAACACACTGTCTTTGTCAACGGGATGTATATGCAAAAGGTAATTTTCCTGTGATACCGCGTCTGGGCCCAACAGTATTAAAATTATACCAAAAAGCTGTTGTATTTTTGACATTTACTACTACAAATAAACTGATTTTTTTGTTGATGGCAGCATTGAAGAATACGTACCCCAAAAAACAACGCCTTAAAAGCCGCAAAAAACTGCAACAGCTATTTGCCGCTAAAAAAGCTGTGTCCTGCGGTACAGTAAAGTTGTTGTATTTTGTTGAGGAAGCAGACGCGGGTACGGTGAAGTGTGGTGTTGGACTTAGTGGCCGGTATTTTAAAAAAGCTGTAGATCGAAATCGTATTAAGCGCTTGCTTCGCGAAGCGTATCGTCTGCAACAGCATGAACTAAATTTCAGGGTTCATTTACTACAGAAAGAGGTATCGGTTTTTATTTTATATACCGGTAAAACAATGCCGGATTACTCTTTCATTTTTGAACAAGTAGGTTGCGTGTTACAAAAATTATTATTGGCCACCATACTAAACACCGAAAACAGCAATAATGAAAAGGAACCGGCAAAGAAGGAATAGGGTTGCCTTTTTACAATAGCCTTGCAAACAACTGT
>JBDHYK010000154.1:0-7666 GCA_039811305.1 Niabella sp. | reverse complement strand
ATTCTTTAAAGAACATACCCGAGCAACCGCTCGCATTTTCCGTTGATAAAAATTTTGGGATAGAAATTACCAGCGATAACGGAAAGTACAAAGTAATGGGTGAAAACCCCGACAATTTTCCGAAGGAGCCCCTGGCAGATGATACCACTTCCTTTACCATCGCTTCATCTGCTTTGTTGCGGGGCATAAACAAAACCCTTTTTGCCACCAGCACAGATGATATGCGGCCCGCAATGACCGGGGTGTTTTTTGAACTGAGCGAAGAAAATATTCGGTTTGTGGCTACCGATGCCCATCGGTTAGTGCAATACACACGTACAGACGTAAGTTGCCCAACAAACGGTAGTTTTATTGTACCGCGAAAACCTTTGAACTTGTTGAAAACCAATCTGCCCGACAGTAAGGACGAGGTGTTGCTCAACTACAATAACAGTCATCTGTTTGTAAAATATGGTGTTTCGCAAATGATTTGCCGCCTGATAGACGGACGCTTCCCAGATTACAGGGTAGTAATGCCTACCGATAACCCCTATAAACTGATTGTGAACCGCCTTGATATGTCTGGGGCCTTGCGCCGCGTAACAGTGTTCAGCAATAAAAGTACGTATCAGGTATCACTTACCATCACCGGTAGCGAACTGCAATTAGAATCGCAGGATGTAGATTTTAGTTTTGAGGGGAACGAACGAATGAATTGTCAATATGATGGGGAAGACCTGGCAATTGCCTTCAATGGTAAATTTTTAATAGAATTATTGGGCGCCACGGATTCCCAGGAAGTGTTTTTTGAACTCAGCACATCCAGTAAGGCCGGCCTTATAAAACCTATGGAACAAGACGAGCAGGAACAACTCACCATGCTGCTGATGCCGCTTATGTTGGGAGCTTTGTAATTATAAGGAAATTTTAGAGCGAGCACTCCTGCAGGTGTAGCTCTTCGGGATGGGGTGTGCGCTTTAAGTTTCGAGTAAAGAGACATCAAAAAAGTTTTGCAAAACCCAATCGGCCAGAGAAGGATAATTTGATAAAAATTGGTGATAAAATATTGATTGCCAATAGCTTAATATGATCGTGGCTTCAAAGAAGCCTATTTGAGAGATGGAAACAGGCAGTTATTTCAAAAATACTTTTTCGGGCAACTCCACATTTATTAAAAACAATCCTTGTGGCGGTGTATCGAAAAATGCACGGGTTGCATCCTGCTGTTGAATAATTTCTTTAAAAGAATTCATGTCAATAATACCTCGGCCCACCTTCAGCATGGTGGCTGTAAGTGCCCGCACCATTCCGCGCAGGAATCGGTTCGCCCGAACTTCATAGATTAGTGTATTGCCATTTTGGAACCAACGGCTCTCAAAAATTGTACAATTGAAATTGTGTACCTGTGTATTTCGTTTAGAGAAACTGGTAAAATCAGTATAGATTTTTAGCAGTTCAGCCGCTTCGTTCAGGCGGTTAATATCAAGCGGATAGGGATAAAAATAAGCGATATCCGTCAAAAAGGGATTTTTTTGTTGGTATATTTGGTAATGATAGGTACGGCTGATGGCATCAAAGCGACAGTGCGCCTCACTGGTAACTTTGCGGATACTTTTAATGGCAATATCTCTGGGGAGGATGGCATTTAAGTTGTATATTTTTTTCGGATCTAAGTCTTCTGGCCAGTTGAAGTGAAAAAAGTTTTGAAGAGCGTGTACGCCGGCATCGGTGCGGGAGGAACCGGTTCCCTGCCATCCTTCTTTACTGCTTGAAAGCACGGATGCACCAAACAGTGTATCGAATGCCTTTTTTACTTCTCCCTGAATCGTATTGGCATTTTGCTGTACCTGAAAACCGGCGTATCGGGTACCTTTATAGGCAACTTCTATGAAATATCGGGGCAAAATACAGTTTTTGGTTGGTTAACTTTACCCACTACCTGCCAATAAGAGTTTCGAACTTTTTTTTGTAAAAACTGTCTTTCAGTTCATTTGCAAGGAGGCCAAAATTCTGTGGGTCGGACACATGGGACAGGGCAGCTTCGTAAAAATTGTACTTACCCGCGTTAGAAAGAAACATGCTGCTCAGGTATTTCAGTTGCGCAGTACTATAGCACTTGGTTTTAAATGCAGCGACTGCCTGTTCAATCATACCCTCATCATTGTCTTTTTTTGCCATCAACCTTCTCAATTTCAGGAAATCATCTTCAGTGGCGGTTTTATCGCAATTGTTGTTGGGAATGGATGCTTTTATGGTAACTTCCTTGTTGTCCGTTGCTGTCTGCTGCTGTGGCAGGGGGGGCATTTCTTTTACCTCAAAGCGATTGGGCTTTTCGGGTTGTTGGTTTACAATGATCGGTTCGTTTTTAGCAACCTGCGGTTGTTGGATGTTGCCAAATGGTTTTTTAGGCTCGGGTATTACAATGGTTACTTTTTCTACGTTTCCGTTTTCGTCCACATCATCATATACCAGGGTTACGCTGCGTACCGAGGCATCAGTACCCTGTGTTAGAGTTTCTACGGGTTGGGTGTTGGTGATGGGTTCTTGTTTTACCTCAGCATGTTCTTCCTTTTGTCTTTGTTCCAAAACAGGGGGTGCTTTTATTTCGGCAGGTTTTGTTTCAGAAGCTCCGGCTACTATTTCATCCGCCTTTTTTTGAGGGGTTACTTTTGCAACGGTTTCCGGGGGTTGCGGTTTTTCCACAGGGGGAGTTTCTTTAACTACGGGTTGGGGTTTCGGTTTTTCTAATAAAGAAGGATCGTTGGCTGCTTTGGAAAGCACTTTGGTAAAGTCCGAAACCTCTTCTTTGGGTATTGTTTCTGGTTGCGGTGCTTTTGCAAGCCCTTCGGAGGCTTGCTTCACTTCCAGTGGTTTTTCCACGGCCATTGTCTGCAGGTCGAATAAACCCCAGCCTTCGGCTCCAAAATTTTTAATCAGATACCCTTTGTCTTTTGAATCAATTTTAAAATTATAGGTTTGCTCGGGATATTTGTTCAGAGGGAACCCCACTTTTAGCTTATAATCCCCTTCTTTTAGCTGGGGCAATATCAGGTATCCGGATGTATTGGCACTGATATTTTGATTATTGATAATGATATAAAAAGGCTGCGCAGGTTCGGTTTGCAAATACACAAAGTATTTTGATTGGGCGGTACCCGTCCATGCTGCAAAAAAGAGAAAGAGTATAAAAACGGTTCGTTTTATCATATTAAAGAGATTAGTCCACCAAAGGCAAAAGTAGTTCAATTTGAACTCTTCTGTCTATCAGACGGTAGAATTTAGGAAATTGTTGTGTACCGAAAGCAAAAAACGAGCCATTTCTTCCTTTTTGTAGTCAGGATACTCTTGAATTACCAGCTTCCTCCAGCGCCACCTCCACCGAAGCTGCCACCCCCAAATCCGCCGAAACCACCGCCGCCTGAGCTGCTACCACCACCGCCTGGGAAAATCCAGGGCGTACCTCCTCTTCTTCCGCTCCAATTATCGGTATAGCCCCGGCGGGATACATAACCTCCTCCTCCGTCACCGCCTTTTGTTGCTGCAAGTCCAATAATGATAACGAGAACGACAACTAATATTACGATGAATAAAACTCCCATTCCTTCACTGTTGTTTTGATGGTAGTTTTCCGGGGCTTTGTAACGGCCGGCAGCAGCAGCTATAATATTGTCCACCGCCTGGTTCAGTGCTGTGTAATTATTGCCCGTTTTAAAATTGGGAATCAGGTTGTTTTGCACAATTTCACCCGCAACTAAATCAGTTACAGCGCCTTCCATTCCATAGCCGGTGGCAATAAAAACTCCTCTTTGGCCACTCTTTTCGCCGGTGTTTACCAAAATAACCACTCCATTATTGAACTGTTTTTGACCGCCTACACCCCATTTTCTTCCAAGGGCTATGGCATAGTCGGCAATGGAATAGCCTTGCAAATCATCAATGATTACAACCGCTATCTGGTTGGACGTGCTGTCGTCGTAGGCAACTAATTTAAGTTCCAATGCAGACACCTCCGCGGGGCTTAAAAATTTTCCGGTAAAGTCGTTTACCAGTTTTGGCGGAACCGATGGCGCTACAATGTCGCTTTGAGAAAAAGCAGCCATTGAAAAAAACAAGGTGACTATTAATATAAATTGCTTCAATTCTGAATGATTATTTTTTTCGTTTTAAGATCCATTGGGTCAAAAGGGTTGATTTTCAATTTATTATTTAGGAGAGGTTTTCACCAAAAATAATTTCATCAGGCAGCTCGTTCTGGTCGGTTGTTTGATCGTAGGGGAAGTAGCGGTGCAGGCCTTCACCTATTTCGCGAATATAGGTTGCAATGCCTTCAGCAAAATTTTCTTTATTAAAATGCTGCAAAATTTTTTGAACGATCCCTTCCCAGTACTCGTTTCCCGTTTTTTTATAAATGCCCTCATCGCCAAAAATAGCCAACTGCTGGTCTTTTAATGCTACGTACAAAAGCACGGCATTGCGATTGTCGGTCTGCTGCATTTGTAGCTGCAGAAATAGTTCGGAAGCCCTTTCTACCGGATCCAGGTATTGGCATTTTTGCTCAATAAACACCCGAATTTCTCCACTGGTACGACATTCTGCCTGCCGGATGGCCTGCACAATATGCTCTTTTTCACTCGTAGTGAGTATGTCTAGTGGCTTTTTATGGAAAAAAGGAATTTTCATTTAAAACTTATTTCAACATTTTTATTGGCTCCTTCATTGGCCTGAAATCCTTGCTTTTCATCGAAACGAAACAAGCGCGCTACCAGGCTTTTTGGAAATGCTCTTACTGCCTGATTGTAATCTGCTACGGCGGCGTTAAAATCGTTGCGGGCTACTTTAATCCTGCGTTCGTTGCCCTCTAATTGAGTCTGTAACCCTCGGTAGGCATTGGTTCCTTTAAGAACAGGATACTTTTCGATGGATATTATTAAACGGTTTGAAGCCCCTGCTAAGGCATCCTGTGCCCGTGATTGTTGTTGGTAATTTTCTGCGGATAGGCTGCCACCCATTACCTGTGTGGCTTTGGCGCGAGCCTGCGCTATCTGAGTTAAGGTGGTTTGTTCAAAATCGGAAACTCCTTTTACCACGCTTACCAGGTTGGGCGTAAGGTCTAATCGTCGTTGGTAGGTACTCTGTACTTCGCTCCAGGTTCGGTTCAGGGCTTCTTCTTTTTTCACCAATGAGTTGTAAGCCACCATCAGGTACAAGCCCAGGAGTACTATGGCTGCGCCTACTAAATAGCCTCTGAATCGCTTTTGGTTCATAAATAATACTGAGGATTGGTACCATTTGGCAGGTTGGGAACGGAGTCGGGAGCAATGCCTCCCAACTGCGTTCCAAAAAACCTGAATTTTTTATTAAAACTCTACTTTGGGCGCTTTGTCGGCTCCGGCTTCGGCCTGGAAGCCTTCTTTGGCTTTGAACCCGAAAAGCCCACCCAGAATATTCATGGGGAAGGAGCGCACTTTGGTATTAAAAGAATTGATAGCGGTATTAAAAGTTTGCCGGGACCCGCGAATGTCATTTTCAATACCTTCTAATTGCCCCTGCAACTGAAGGTAGTTTTGATTGGCTTTTAGGTCTGGATAGTTTTCTACTACGGCTAATAAGCGGCTTAATGCGCTGCTCAACTCGCCCTGCGCGCCCTGAAATTTATTAATCGCTTCAGGAGTAAGATTTTCGGCACTCACATTCACCGATGTGGCTTTACTGCGGGCTTCGATAACTTTGGTAAGGGTTTCCTGTTCAAATTTAGCGGCGCCTTTAACGGTATTCACCAGGTTGCCAACCAGGTCGTTGCGCTTTTGGTACTCACTTTGTACGTTGTTCCAGGTTTTGTTTACGTTTTCGTCTTCTTTTACTAAGGCATTGTATCCATTACATCCCATGAATCCGACAATGGCTAAAGCAATAATTACGACAAGTGTTAATCCTTTCATTTTTTTAATTTTTTATTGAATGAACAAATTTAACGGAGTTATTTTTTTGATCTGCAATTAATTCGGCAAAAAAACACTCCACATCGGTAAAACAAGGGTAAAGGACGTATTTTTACTCTAATTCTGTGGAAAGCAACACTTTTTTGTTCAAAAACCAGAGTTGACCCTTATGTTCGGTTCCCAGAAAAATATCCGGATTACCACGGTAGTCCGGTTTGCTGAGTTGTAGTTCGGCTTGTATCGTGTCATTGAGCCAGTCAAATTCAAAATCATTTTTTTGATAATCTCCTTTTGGAAAATCTTGATCCATATATTTTTCAAGAATTTTTATAAAAACGGGTTCGTCATAATAGAGAATGGCCTGAAGTTTTTTTAGGCTGTCGGTTGCTGCTTCTTTTTTGAATTGATACACCACTCGTTCCGGCCGAAAGGTTTTTAAATCAATAACAGAGGCTACCCGGGCCGTATCGAAAGCTATGCTGTCTGCGGGCCAGTGCAGACGGTGCAAAACCAATCTGTTTGGATCGTGTTCAGAACTTCGGCAAGCGGTAATTAGTACGATGAAAAAAAGGACAAGAAAACGGTTCATAGAATAGAGTGATTTTTATAAGATAATGATAGTCAGTTAGTTATAAAAAATCCCCATCTGGGAGAGATGAGGACTTTTACTAAAAGCGAATTCGATTAATTTATATGAGATTCAATTTTCTTTACAAAATTTGCTTTAGGTTGCGCACCTACCAGTTTATCTACTACTTTACCACCTTTTATAAACAAAATTGCCGGAATAGAGGTAATGCCAAAATCGAGAGAGACCTGGGGGTTTACATCTACGTTCAGTTTGCCAATATTCACCCGACCTTCATATTCTTTTGAAAGCTCTTCAATAACCGGGCCGATTGCGCGGCAGGGGCCACACCACTCTGCCCAGAAGTCAACCAAAGAGAGTTTGTCCGAATTGATTACTTCGGTATCAAAATTTGCGTCATTAAATTCTTTTGCCATGGAAATAATTTTATGTTGTTTATTATATTTTGTGATAATGCCGAGTGCAAAGGTAGTGCCCAAATCGAAATCGGACAAAAATGGCAGAAATTATTGTAAAAAATTGGCAATAGGGCATTTCAAACTGTCATTTTATAGTAGAAGCTTAGGTATTGGCTGAGCTAACATCGCACTTAAACAGGGGTAATTTGGAGGAAGGGGTTTTGGGTGCTACAATTTGAAATGAGCCATAAAGTTCATTGCTTTAATTTTGTTTTAACAAAGATTGGATAACAAAAACCGGCTCTTATATTAAGATGGGAATCTTTTGCCTTTGGTCGCTTTCTTTTTATTGATTCGAATCACAATGCCGTTGGCATCTCTTTTCATTTGATGGTTTTTGCTCTAAATAATATTGAATCAACTTATTGAAGCAGGAATATATTTTAGGAATTCTTTATTTGTCTGTAGAACATTCCGCAACGAAACAAAATGAATAGAGATAGGAAACTGCTTCTATGGATATGCTGCTCCCATTTTTCTTTTGAAAAAGCAATAGGGAATTCGGTTGTTTTCATAAATAGTTGCTTGGTAATAAAAGGCTGTCATTGCCAGAATCGGAGTTGTGAAAAAGAAGGGGCTCCGCATTTGTGAGAATATTTTTTGATTCATTGGTTTTTTGAAAAAAAATCAAAATTCGAAGCTCATATCGGGAGGAATATTCTCCATTGAAATCGGGAACGTTTCCGGAAACGTTCCCGATT
>JBDHYK010000153.1:0-7717 GCA_039811305.1 Niabella sp. | reverse complement strand
CGGGACTTTTTGTTCTTCCAGGACAGCATTTATACCAACGCCAGTGTTTTAACCAATCCGGATTTAAAACCACTACGTACTGTTACCGCCGAAGTGGGTGGAAACGTCAAATTCTTTAACAGCCGCTTAGGGTTGGATTTTGCAATGTATCTTGGGAACACAAACAATCAAATTTTAGAGCGAATTGTGGATCGCTCTACTGGTTTTACACGGGAGGTTATTAATGCGGGAAGAGTGAAAAATACCGGATTGGAACTTACCCTGAACGCAACCCCCATAAAATCTAAAACCGGACTCGTTTGGAACATAGATATCAATTATGCCGGCAATAATAACCGCATCCTCAGCATGCCCGATACCAGCCTGGTGCTCAATACCGGCCCGGTAGCCGGCGGACAAATTGTGGCCAAAATTGGCGGCAGCATGGGCGACCTTTATGGGAGAGGATATGTACTCTCGCCAGATGGACAAATCGTATATGACGCTGTCACGGGAAATGCCCTTATTACACAAGACGTTGTGTATATTGGAAACACGATCCCCAAGGGCAAAATTGGACTGGGCAACCAGTTCATTTATAAAGGTTTCCGGTTGGGTTTTCGCTTCGATAGCCAGTGGGGTGGCGTAGCACACTCCCTCATGCACTATAAAATGGTAGAACAAGGAAAACTAAAGGTTACACTTCCGGGAAGATACAATGGCATTATAGGTAATGGCGTGGTGCAAAACGAAGATGGCACTTACCGTAAAAACGATGTCATTTCAAAGGATATTGACGATTACTATCGCTCGCACATGGGTGCCGATAATGCCGAAGGAAGTACGTTCAAAACCGATTTTATAAAGTTCAGAGAAGCCAGATTAGATTATACCATCCCAACCCGATTAATAAAAGGTTCCGGAATTGAGAGGGTTTCTGTTGGCATCTATGGCCGCGACCTGTTCATCTGGTCGCCCTGGCCTATGTTTGACCCCGAATTTGGAACCCTGAGCGGAACCGATATTGTTCGCGGTTTTGAAGTAGCACAATTCCCGTCAACCCGTACGATTGGCGCCAATTTGGTTATTGGATTCTAAATAAAAAACACATCGAAAATATATAGGAATGAAAAGATATATACTCCTCATAAGCACAATAAGCATCTTAGGCTGCCTGCTTGGCTCATGTACAAAAGACTTTGATAAAATTAATACCAACCCCAATAATATTGCCTCGGTAACGCCCGATCAGTTATTCCCATCTGCATTAGTGAATTCGCACCGGTACAATATGACCCGAAACCGCAACTTCAACAACGAATTGATGCAGGTAACCGTTTCGCCCAGCGAAGCAGAAGGAACAGTTTTTAGATACGATTTTAGGGCAACCTGGTCAGACTACCTGTGGAACGGACTCTACTCAGAACTTCTGAACTACAAAGACATGTACCATAACCAGGGCACCAACAAAAGTTACCAGGGGGTATCTCTTATTTGCCAGAGCTGGGTATTTTCCATTCTCACCGATACCTACGGCGACATCCCTTTTAAGCAGGCATCGAGTGCTAAAAAAGAATATGGAAATATAAAAGAACCGGCTTTTGATACCCAAAAAGATATTTATTTAGGACTTTTTGAAATGCTGGAAGAGGCCAATACCTTGTTAACCTCCAATGAAACCATTGATGCAAGCCGCGACCCGGTGTACCATGGAAATATTAACGCCTGGCGCAAGTTTGGCAACTCCTTGTATCTGAGGCTTTTATTAAGAGTAAGTGGGAAAACCGATGTTGCGGAGCAGTGCAAATCAAAAATCAAGGAAATTATTGATACCAATCCATCAAAATATCCGGTATTTGCCAACATACAAGAGTCTGCATTTTTGAAGTGGACGGGCGAAGGCCCCTATGTATCGCCCTATTTTGCCACCCGGGAGCAGGATTTTCGTAATCCGGGCCTGGCAAGTTTCTTCATAGAAAAAATTCGCGACTGGAACGATCCTCGCTTAAACATCAACACCTACGGCCGCGGAGGTGTAAACAGATGGGGCATTGCCCAGGGTACCGGGGGCTTTGCCGGAATTCCCAGCGGGTACACCCAGGGAGATGCCATAATTAAACAATCCTATTTTTACTCCATGACCAACCTAAACAATAGCTTGCAAACCGACTCCCTCACGGGCATTATGATGACTTTTGGAGAGCTCTGTATGATCAAAGCAGAGGCTGCGCTGAAAGGATGGATCAGCGGATCCGTAGAATCGTTTTACAAACAAGGCGTTGAGGCAGGCATTAAATACTGGCTTGTTGACTGGCCAAAAGAACCCGGTGTAACCATTGATACCTACCTAAACGATGCAGATATTAACTGGGACGAAAGCCTTTCCTTTGATCAAAAAATGGAAATGATCCATTTGCAAAAATATTTTGTATTGTTCCTTACGGATATGCAACAGTGGTTTGAATACCGCCGCACCGGACATCCCAACTTACCAAAAGGACCCGGTTTAAGAAATGGAGGGGTAATGCCGGCAAGGATGACCTATCCCGTATATGTGCAGTCCACCAACCCAACCAATTACAAAAAAGCAGTAACGGCACAGGGAGCAGACGTAATTTCTACTCAGGTATGGTGGCAAAAACCGTAATTAAGCGACATCTCTTAGAATAACTATAATGCATAAAATTATGAATATGAACCGAATTTTGGCCTATTTCTCTGTAATTTCGATAGCGGCTCTGTTTTGGAGCTGCCAGAAAGAGGGGTATGGCAACTACCCGGGCGGCGAGGTGAGCCCTTATATTTCTTTGTACGATGTGCGAACCATTTATAAAGGTCAGCCCATAACTTTAGATAAAGAGAATCTGTTTGGCTCCACCAGCATTGCAGCCGTAGTAATTTCCGATCATGCAGGAAACAACCTGCCCGATGGGCTATTAATTGTACAGGATAACCGGCGTCTGAATCAACAACGCGGCATTGCAATCCCTTTGGGTAGTGATGCAAAAAACTATATGCCTGGCGATTCCCTCGTCATAAAAATAGAAGGCGGGGTACTCAACCGGGTCAATGGTATTTTGCAGCTAACGGGTATTACCAGTGCGCAAATCTCTAAAATTACCAAGGTGGATGTGTTGCCCGTAGTGGTACCGGCAGCAAATATTACAGCCAATCCAGATCGTTACGAAAGCACTCTGGTAGCCATTGTAGATGGCAGTTTTATTCCACTACCACAAGCAGGGCAAGTATTAAGTGGAGATAAAACTCTGAATGACGGTAGTGGCAACGTAACCCTACATACCGAATCGGGCGCCAGTTTTGCTTCCAATGAACTATTTGGCCGAGCCAACTATTTTGGCATCCTGCTAAATAAAGAAGGCGCTGATGGCCAGCTAACACCACAATTAGTACCCCGAATTAAAGAAGATATTATTTTGCTTAGTTCTTCAATAGAGATTGCACCCATACTGATTTCGGGCTTTGTGAGCGATGCAAAGGGCACAGACAACAACTACGAGTATATGCAGTTTTTGGCCGTGGTGGACATTGATTTTTCTAAAACACCCTATTCGGTGGTTACTACCAATAATGCGGGAGCATCTACCCCCACAGGAGTGCCTAAGAATAGCTGGGCTACCGGTGGCTTACGCACCTATAAGTTCAATTTGACTTCTGGCACTGCTAAAAAAGGTACGTTTTTCTATGTTGGCACGTCTAACAAAATGATCAACGGATCCGCATCTACCAGTATAGCCAGTTCTAACTGGATCAGGAGTTTTAACTACGGCACCACCAATGGCGATGGTTTTGGTACCAAAACCACGAATTTATTGGCCAATAGTGGTAATGCTTCAGGAATTGCTGTTTTCAAGGGCACAACAGTAGCGCTAAGTACAGAACCAATAGATGTAATATTTATTGGTTCGGGAGGCAGTTTATATGATGCCGGCCAACCGGAATATGGATACCGGATCACCAGCAACGACCTGTATAAATCGGTGGATTTAATTTCACTAACCCCTCAACCATTCTACAGAAGTGGTAGCAATACCTTCAATTTCCCGTATAGCACGTCAGACATGGGATTTTTTAACCGTTTAGGAGGCAAATACAATACCACAATGGGCAGATGGACCCAACGACGGGAACAAAGAACGCTGTTAATGGAAAAAACGTCCGAGATTTCGTTTATTGAAGATTCCCTTTCAACTAAGCTCATGCGCATTGAGGGAACCAATGAAGTGGAAGACAATTAAAAGGCAATTCGAACCAGTAATCGTTACAGGTTTCTTTCATGAGCACGGTACCAGCGTTCGGGGATCTCATCGCTGGCAGCCTGTAAATAATCGTGGTAGGTGCAGGGGATGAAATTTTTGTTTCCGATCTGCATCCACCACCGATTGGTAACCTTGCTTTGTAAGAAAACGGTTTCCATTTCCGAAAACATCATCAGGTATTCGTTAAACAAATCCCGATCACTGAAATCGGCTTCTTTTAGGCCTTTATACCGCCCGTCAATCACGTACCAGATCATCTGGCTAATTTGTTTGGCCGTTAGCTCCTCTCTATCTTTTTGCGGGTCGTAGCCATAAATGCCAATCGTATTTACTTTAGCGCTCATACCGGCGTACTGCATTAGCGTGCAAGCCTCTTCGCCGTTCAGCCCATTCGGTGAAAGGCTGCTTGCGGGAGCATACGCATGGGCCAGTGCGTTCATATCCAACGAAAAAAGGCTGCTGCTGCGTATAGCTGGCTCCACCTCCTCGAGGCGGTCTTTTACAACACCCACCCGGTAACAGTCAAATTTCAGTTTATCCAGGGTTTGTAACATGCCGGGGTGTACTAAATAACTCTGAAAGCCAATGTGGTTGTAGTGCCCAATGAAGTTGGGCTCCCCGGTGAGCATCTCCATTAAAAAATGATCACTACTAAATGGAGATTCCATATTCAAATCAATTAAAGCATCTACCAGGGTGGCTTCAATAATCTTTTTGTTTTGAACGTAAGCACCATATTGAGCCAGTGTTAAATCGTGCGAACCACCCAAAATAATCACCGTTTTGTTTTGTTGAATCAGTTCGCCCACCACCGTTTTCAATGCTGCCACAGTATCGTTATAGGTGGCACCGGGTTGAATAGTGCCAATATCGGCCAGTTGTATGCCCTGGTGCCAAAAATACAGAGAGTATAGATGCTTTCGTACCACATCCGGTGCATAGGAAGGAGGGCCAATAAACCCTTTGCCCCTTTGTTCACCACACCCTACCAATACAATATCGGCCCTATTCAAATCAGGAAACTCCTGTTCATATTTAATCACCTGTTCGCCAATCTGGTCGCTGTTATAGCGATCGTCTCCGGCTATTTCCCTGATATTTACCGGTACTAAAAACTCACTGATACTGTTGAAGTCTGCCATACCCTGCAAGATAAGTAAAGCGATAGCAAAAAAATAAACTTCCAAATTGAAATTATAAAAAAAGCCCGTCATCCCCGGGTTCTGTGCCAACCCGCAAAAAACAAAAATCGGTTCCTCGCGCTTAGGATGCAAGACTGCGAAGGCGGATACAGTGCAACTTTTGGGGATGATCTATTTCGCATATTCTTCGAAGTTATCCCGGTAGGCTGGCACATTGTGTTCCCGAATGTCGGCTGAAATTTTGAATCGCTTCGCGTATCTTTGCGCACTATGCAAGAACTGATACACAAAATAGAAGCCTATAAAGCCGAAATCGAGAACTTTTCAGCCTCGGATGAAAAATTGGTAGAGGAATTCCGAATTAAATGGTTGGGAACGAAAGGAATTGTAAAAAGCATTATGGGCGAGATGAAGCAGGTACCAAACGAACAAAAGCGGGAAGCTGGACAAATACTGAACGAGTTTAAACTATTTACAGAAGCTAAATTCGAAGCCCTCAAGCAAATTGCAGCCCCCACTACTGAAGGAGGCGGGCGCACAATGGACCTCTCCTTGCCAGGAGTAGCAGCACCCTTGGGCAGCAGACACCCTATTTCATTAATGCGAAATAAAATAATTGGTATTTTTCAGCGATTAGGTTTTGCGGTAGCCGAAGGCCCTGAAATTGAAGATGATTGGCACAATTTTACCGCTTTGAACATGCCCGAACACCACCCTGCCAGGGATATGCAGGACACTTTTTATGTAGATGCCGGTACCCACGCGGCGGTGGATTGGTTGCTGCGCACCCACACCAGCAATACACAGGTGCACGAAATGAAGAAAAGCAAACCCCCCATCCGAGTGATTTGCCCGGGGCGTGTTTATCGAAACGAGACCATCAGCGCCCGAAGCCATTGTTTTTTTCATCAGGTAGAGGGACTCTATATTGATGAAAACGTATCTTTTGCCGATCTAAAACAAACCCTTTATTTTTTTGTAAAGGAAATGTACGGTAAAGACGTAAAAGTACGCTTCCGCCCTTCCTATTTTCCATTTACAGAACCCAGTGCCGAGATGGACGTGAGCTGCTTTATCTGCGGTGGAACTGGTTGCAATATTTGCAAGAAAACCGGTTGGGTAGAAATTCTGGGATGCGGAATGGTACACCCCAATGTTTTGAGTAACTGTGGTATAGACCCTAACAAATACACAGGCTTCGCCTTTGGAATGGGAGTAGAACGACCTACCATGCTCAAATACGGCATCAACGATATCCGGCTTTTCAGCGAAAATGACTTGAGATTTCTCAAACAATTTACCAGCGCCACCTGATTTTTTCAAAGAACATCGTCGTTGCATTTCTCTACTCATCACTGTTATTCAGGCTTCTGATTATCAATCGCTATGCCGAATGTAAGGAGGCATCTCGACAAAAAACGGCGTCCCCTCGACCGAAGGGAGAGACCTCCTGCATATTGAAAAAGATCTCTCGTTCCACAGCGTTGTATTTGTGATGATGACACAACCCAAACAACAGCAAGCGTCATCTCGACCGCAGGGAGAGATCTCCTGAATAGAGGAGAAGATCCCTCTCTTTGTTCGGGATGACACTAAACAAAGACAATCCCTCATTCCAATGCGTTGTATTCGGGCTAAAAAATGCAACCACCACTGCCCACGATTTTGAAACCAAAAACAGAAGTAGGCAAAACCGCCTGCTGACTTCAAAGACCCAAACAGAAATCTCAAAAAATGACCCAAATGGGGGATAGGAATTCTTTTTGGGGCGGTGTAGCTTTGTATAAGTTGCTAAGGATTCTAGTTTAAGACCGGCAATAAATACATGAATAATTAAAGCCTAAGATTATGAAACGAACAATTTTTATCGGAGTAGCGATCCTGCTGTTTTGCGTTGCAGTGCCCGAAGCACTTTTTGCCCAAAAAAAGCAAAACATACCCTTAAGACCCGGTTCAGAAGCCGAATTACGAGCCGATCTTCAAAAAATAAGTGATGATGCTGCAGTGGCCTACAACGAAAAGAAACTCAGAGAAAAAGAGTACAAAAAGATTGCGATTGAACTGGACAAAATCGGATCTTCTCTTGACAAAGCCATGCTCGACGACATACTGAATCCCCGTGAAAAAGAATCCATTGCCAAACGCCTCATCGCTACCAACGATCTGCTGAAAAGATACCTGCGGGCCAATGGCTTTTACCAGTAGAGACCGCTACCGGCACCAGTGCAACTTTTGGTTTGGCAACCTGCTAAGGAGTCATTGTCTTTGAGCCACATTCGTTGCGTACCGGATAGGGTTTTTACAAGTTTATAGCCCTTT
>JBDHYK010000152.1:0-7748 GCA_039811305.1 Niabella sp. | reverse complement strand
TTCCTTTTTGATTTTAAACAACCAGGGATAGGCAGGCATAATAGATTCTTTAACCAAAATCCTGGGATTAAAAAGGTGGGTAAGGTTCCACTCCTGGCTTCCCTGGCGGTTGCCCACATCTGTAAGATCGGGACCAGTACGTTCAGAACCCATTAAAGTAGCAGTATTGCGCCAAAGATCTGTACGCGTTATAGAGGCATAATCGGCAGCAATACTGGGCCGCTTGCCCCACATCTTGTCCATATCTACGTTTCGCACCTGCTGTGTGTGGCAGGCTACACAACCATTGGCTATATAAATATGCTTCCCTTCCATTGCATCTGCACTCATTGCTTGTGCGCCGGGCAGAGGCTGATTGATCTTTTCATTACTCAAAGCCGGCCCGATGGCTACCAAAATTGTTAATCCAACAAAAAACAGACATGCCGTTATATAAAGTTTCTTATGATTATCGAACCATTCCATTTATTGAGCTGATTTATTTTGAATAGGATTGTTGAGTTGTGCCTGTAAGATTTCTAAAGTGGCTTCGTTTACGTCTGCCAGTTTTGCGGCAGGCATCATTTTGTAAAGATTATATGCAAAAAAGACGTGGGATATCCACATAAGAGAACCCCCAATTGCTCGCCAGAGCCAATGGGGTGCCATGTGAACAACACTTTCTATAAAAGGTCTTCCCTCTATCCACATTTGTCCTTTCAGGGTGCTGCCATACATTAAGGGTACAGTATAAAACAAAAGCCCGATGAGTGCCAGCCAGAAATGAGCACCCACGGCCCATTGCGGGGCTTCGCTTTGTGTAAGGCGGGGAACAAGGGTGTAGATACAGGCCCACAGATAAAAACTTATAATGCCATACATGGTCAGATGAGAGTGAGCTACCGTGAAATCGGTAAAATGCCATATCAAATTGGTAGAACGGAACGCTTCAGCAGTACCTTGTAACGAACCGGTAAAATAAAATATGGTTCCGACCAGAAAAAAGGGCAGGGTATAACTGTCGGCTAATTTGTACCAACCGTTTTTAAAGGTCATCAAAAAGTTGGTAGTGCCCGCAACCACGGGTATCACCATACCCATACTGCCAAAAATGGCCACCGTTTGCAACCACCAGGGAATGGCACTAAAAATAAAGTGGTGCGTACCAATTAAAGTGTAAAAAAGTATTTGCGTCCAAAAAGCAAGAATACCCAGGCTGTAAGAGTAAATAGGACGGTTAAGCTGCTGCGGCAGATAGTAATAGACTAAGCCCAGGGTAAAAAACATAAACCACATACCCACACCCTGGTGCATATAATACCCCTGAATGATGGTTTCACCCAGTCCATTCTGCCAGGTAGGCCAATAGGCAACGAAAGCAATGGTAAGACCATACATTATGGCAGAGACAATATACCAGTTAGAAATATAGATCTCCTTGGTTTTTCTTATCGAAATGGTTTTTAAAAAATTATACAATGTCAGGATCAATCCCAGGCCAAAAAGCCCCATGATCGGCCAAATATACTCGCGGTACTCACCACCACCATTATTTATCCCCGACATAAGAGCTATGGAGCCAAGTAAAACCGTAGCATTGATCAGATGCAGGGAATACCAGCCTAATTTGTAACTGAAAAGCTTCACATTGCCCACACGAGGTACCACATAATATGCCAATCCCAACATGCCTAAAGAAGCCCAGCCCCAGAAAACAGCATTGGTATGTACCGGTCGCAAACGGCCAAAACTCAGCCAACTTACATGGTCAGCATCGGGTGCTACAAACTTGATGCCCACATACTCACCGACGGTGGTACCGAACAGTAACCAGCCGGTTGCACATATCAGGTAGGCCAAAACAAGTTTGCTTAACTGCGGGTCTACGGGTGCGCGGGATGCTGCCCGCCTTTTTTGGGCTACAAAGGGTAAGCCCGCCTCTTCATTTACTGCTAATAGACCCTTTTTATCAGCAGCAGGCAATTCTCCTGAAAGTTCTTTGTGGGTCAAAGCATAGTCAACCGCAGTTTTTCGTGCAACAATTTCTTTTTCAAGAGATTCCCCTTCGAGTGAATCCACGTATTCAGCCAGTTTTTTTGCTTTAGCTATATTATTCTCCGAAAGATACCTGTTGGCAGCCTTTTTTATCCGTAGCGCCATCAGTACAAGAGCTGTAACGATGGGTATCAACAATAAAAAAATGGTAATGATGATGCCACCTTCGGACAAAATTGGCTTTCCATTACCAATTCCCTGTGCGTGAAGCAAACCCGAAGCCAACGAAGATCCTATGAGCATTACCGCTGCTTTGGCTGTATTTCTGGTTTTTATTATATTGTAAAATTTTTCTATTTGGCTTCGGCTCATACTGGCCAATTGTTTTTTAAACTGGGCAGAGTTGATTTCCTTATCTCCTTTTTTAAGTATTTGAGATATACTTTTTACTCTTTGTTGTAGAACAATGGCGGCAATCAACACGGCCAAAGCAATTATCAAAACCAATAATAATAATAATGTAATCTGTGAACTCATCTGCTGCTTTTAATTTATATATTCATACCTTTTTATCCTATTTATAGGCAAAAAAATTACTCCCGTTTCAATCGCACCGGTGTAGCATTATTTAATTTCTTAAACTGTTCCAGCGTGGTGGTTTTGTATATTTTGTAAATAGAGTTTCTCGCTTCTTTATACTGATAGTGAATAGGACAGGGTTTCTTTTCCGAGCAATACTCCAAACCCACGCCACAGCCTTTGAACATTTTGTCTCCATCAACGGCGATAACAATATCGGCTAACGAGCGTTTGGCCCCCTTATCATCAATGTAAAAGCCCCCATAGCGCCCTTTGGAAGATTGTAAAAACCCTTGTTTACTCAAATTTTGTAAGATTTTACCGATAAAAAGTTCGGGAGAATCAATATTCTCCGAAATTTCTTTGATATTAATCATTTGACCGTTCTTTGAATGTTGTGCTACATAAATCATCGCGCGTAGCGCATATTCGCAGGTTTTTGAAAGCATGGGTATAATTTTCGGATAACAAAGTTACGAGTTTTTTTAATTCAGACAAAATTATCTGAATTAGACGTTAAAATTTGCGAATTTTGCTGATTTCACTTGTTAGATGCAGCAAACTTAAAAGATTTTAGTATCTTGTCATCAGATCCTGCCCGGTTAGGTCAAAAATTTACAAAACGAGGTGGTTAAACTACTCATAAATCACTATTTGTTAGGGGAACCTGGAAAAAATCAGTGAGGATCTATTATTTGCATCTCTTTGAAAGGCTTTTTTTCTTTTTTGAAATGCAAAACCAATCTATCTCACCTCATTTGAATTAATTACCCATTTTTATCATTTTACGAGCACAAAACTCCCCACGATTTTTAGATATCTTCCGTTCGGTTTCTAAAAAATGGTTTCAATATATTTGCACTCTAAATTACTTTTCGGTATGTTAAACAGGACGTTCGCCCCACCCATCATAGATGCAATAAACTTTCAACTTAAATTGCAACCTTACCAAAAGTTTGTGCTTAAAAATGATATAGAAGTGTTTGCCATTGATGCGGGCACCGAAGATGTAATGGCAATAGAATGGGTATTTGATGCCGGCAACTGGTATGAGGATAAAAATCTGCAGGCAGCTGTTACCAATCATTTGTTAAAAAATGGCACCTCTAAAAAATCGGCATACGACCTTAATGAGCATTTTGAGTATTACGGATCTTATCTCAACCGGCATTGCTTTGCTGAAACCGCAACTCTGACGCTGCACTGCCTTACTAAACATGTGAAGGAACTATTACCTACTGTTCGTGAAATGCTCACAGAAGCAACTCTGTCGCAGTCTGAAATGGAAATTGCCACCGCCAATATGAAACAAAAATTAGACGTTAACCTAAAAAAGAGCAGTTTTGTGGCTGGCAGGCTGATAGATACCTATCTTTTTGGCAGCGAGCATCCGTACGGTCGTTTTAGCCGCCACGAAGATTTTGATGCACTTGCCCGCGAAGATCTTAAAGATTTTTACCAGAAGTACTATCAAAACGGCAGTTTTAAAATTTTTGTTGCTGGGAAACTTCCCAAAGATATCGAGGCAGTTTTGGGCCAGTATTTTGGAGACCTGCCCAACCAAAAGCCAACAGGAAAAATATATGTGGCACGCCCGGCTCAGGTGCGAAAACACCGCGAGATAAACGATGCCAAAGGGTCGCAGGGATCCATCCGAATTGCAAGACCCTTTGGCAACCGGCATCATCCCGATTTTTTAAAGGCGCAGGTTTTAAATATCGTTTTTGGTGGATTTTTCGGTAGCCGCCTGATGGCGAACATCAGAGAAGAAAAGGGGTACACGTATGGTATTCACAGTTACCTAATGGGCAATTTGGCAGATAATGGCTGGATGATCACAACCGAAGCCGGCAGGGATGTGAGCGAGGCAACCATCGGCGAAGTCTATCATGAAATGCAACTGCTTCGGGAGCAGCCCGTTGAAGAGGAGGAACTTTTACTGGTGAAAAATTTTATGATGGGCAGCATTCTGGCAGATCTGGACGGCCCGTTTCAGATACTGGCACGATGGAAAAACAGTATTCTTAATAGTTTGCCCGACGATTATTTTAACCAGGCTATCGAAAACATTAGGAATATTACAGCGGCTGAGTTACAGGAAACAGCTTGTAAATACTTAATCCCCGAAGAGTTTTACGAGTTAGTGGTGGTGTAGGTGATTTGCTAATCCTATCGGAAGGTGCATCTACACTTCATTCTATCAGAAGTTTGTCCAACAGAACCGTTGGGCAAACCTTAGTAAGCTTAGGCTTAATGACGAGAATAATAATCTTTCATTACAAACCAAGCTTTCTTTTTTTCGCCTTTTTCCGATAGAAGACCTTTACGATTCCAACCATCCTGAAACTCTGGTTGGAGCCGACGTGGCGATCTAAAATCTACTAATATCCAGGGACAAACTCCCCTTAAAAGTGACATTTTTTCAAACATTTTAATATTATCTTTAAAAATTTTCTCTTGGTGTTCTTCCGACCAATTTACAGAATCGGCACTGCCGTAAGTTCCGTAAACAGCCTCTCCTCCAAACTCTGAAACGATCATCGGCTTATTGTAAATAGATCTCCAAATTAAATCCCCGGGAAGTCCTGGCCATTTTTGATACCACCCTTGATACCGGTTTACTGAAATTATATCCAGCACCTTCCCAACGGGGTCTTCAAAGCGTATCTCGTTGCCATTTTGCTTGAATTTATCAAACGCCGATGAAATCAAGCGGGTTGGGTCAAGAAGTCTGGCCCTTGCAGCCATATCAAATAATACCTGATTACGTTTGGGTGATGGACTGGTTTCGTTGGACAAACTCCAAATAATAATACCACAACGATTTTTATCGCGGGAAATCATGTCTGAAAGCATTCTGTTTGCTTTCTTCATAAAAACGGAGTCCTCAAAATCAAGCTCGCCCCAAAGTGGAATTTCTTCCCAAATCATTAAGCCATTCTTCTCCGCTAATTTAACTATAGCTTCGTTGTGTGGATAATGTGCAAGACGGACAAAATTACATCCAAGTTCTTTAGCCCAACCTATGAGCAATTCAGCGTCCTTTTGAGACCATGCACGTCGTGCCTGCTGAGGTATTTCTTCGTGAATATTAACTCCTTTTAAAAATATAGGTTTACCGTTCAGGAGAATATCAGCCCCTCGAGTTTCAATATTTCTAAATCCAATCCATTCTGTTACCCTATCTGTTGTTGTTACGATTTCTACCTGATAAAGATGCGGATCTTTTGGCGACCAAAGTGTAAGAGCTGCGTCGAAACTAATATAGGCAATACCTTGTGAGTTTGTTGTAAACGTTTTAGAAATTTTAGCACCCGCAATTTTGATAGTCACTCTTTGTTCCACAGGCTTGTTCAACTTTACCCAACCTTCCACCTTATTCATGCTATTTTTTTTCAATTGAAGAAAATAATCAACAATATAAAGCTCGGGTATTCGTATCAATTTTACTTCCCGGGTCAGTCCTCCATAGTTCCACCAATCAAACTCAAGTGCAGGGATCGCATTAAACTTCCTCTGATTATTCACTCGCACAACTAAATAATTTTCACCGACATCCTTAATTTGTTCTGTGATGTCAAAAACAAACGGCGAAAATCCCCCCTCGTGCTCACCAATTTTTTTGCCATTTAAATACACGGTTGCCTCATTAGCAGCGGCTTCAAATTTAATCAAGACACGTTCTCCCTTTTCTTTCTTAAAGTCGAACGTTTTATGATACCAAACCGAGCCTTCAAAATATTTCAGTTCCTCCCTCTGAGAGTTCCAGTCTCCCGGCACTTTAAGTGTATTTTTGTCTGAAAATCCATATTCAAGTATTTCGACGGCATTCGCAGGCTTGGTAGTTTTATAGAACATCTTTTTTTGACCAATATCGAAGGGGTCTATTAGAATCTGCCATGTACCGTTAAGGCTCATTGTATCTCTTGCAGAGTAGAAAAAATTAGTAGATCTGCTCTGTTTCACAATAGAAAAAAGCAAGATTACGACAAACACATAATGTGATATTATTTTACGCATAAATATTTTTGAAAGGTTTAATTTTTGAAATAACAAATACCAAAAAAGTCAAGAAACTCGCATTCCGTGATTGATGTATTCTGCCCTTCTTCATAATTTGCAACATTGAATTGCAATGAGCAACGTTTGAACTGGATAAGAACTTCCATAAATTTTACACATGAGTTCCTCAGCATACAATACTCTATTTTAAAAAAATCTTGAATCATTATTGAATTCAAAAAAGAATCAGGAATTTACGATTCCAAAATCAGTTCTCTAACCAGATGCTAAGGTTGTCCAGGATTTCACTGATACTCTTTAACGAAACAATTTGTAATTTACTTGACTTCATATTTTTATACGCATCCTCTATTATTTTAATATCCTCTTCAGCTTGAGGATTATTACTGGAGGCCTTTCCATCTGTAACTCCAGCTATTAATAAAGAATTGGGTGCCAAGCTTGCTAACAAATCTGGCAAATCATAAACACCAATTGAACCAGCAACGCAATTATGTAAAAATTTACTATCATAATCAACAGTTCTTACGATGCTATAATAAGAACTAAGGGGATTTATAAGCGCAATTTTTTTTATGTCTTTTTGAAAAGCAGCTGTATGTATTAACACAGGTGAAAGCTGCTTTTTTGCTAAGCCATAGATTTCTTTCACTCCTTCTTCTTTTAATTGACATACAATTCTCGCTAAATCACTTGCCTGAATGCCTACAATACTTCTTTTTATTAATATCCCCGCAAACCAAATATTGTAAGAAACGCTATCAATATACGAGTCTCCTTTGAAATTTCCAGGTCCCAATTCACCCATGCCAATCAAATCTGGAGCAATTACAATTATACCATTCTTCGTGAACCATTCCATTTCACCGCCAACCTGCGCATCAGCAGATTTTCCTTCCGGATTTAAATAAAGTATAGCTTTGTCAGTCGGGGTATTCGGTAGCATTTTAATGTATGGTATCCAATAATTCCCCTCTCCTTTAAGTAAATATTTTTCAATAGCATAACTATCGCGCTGAATTCTACCTACAAACCAAGAAACCGGTTTCTCTGCTGGATTCTTATAGCCTGAGAGTTCTATAGCACTTTTGATCAACCCGGAAATATCTCTTTCTTTATTTTTGCGCACTTCAATTAAAGCGTGCATTTTTTTTCCAGTTTCTTTATAATTA
>JBDHYK010000151.1:0-7805 GCA_039811305.1 Niabella sp. | reverse complement strand
GTTGATCATTTATCTTTACAGGTGGTGCATTTGCTCCAAACTGCATCACGATAACCATCCGACCGGTTTTGCAACAGGGACAGGCGGTGATATCAAATCCTAACCTGGCTTTTGCTATTTCAGTGTAGTCTGATTTGGTGTGGACTGCTTTGTCTTTTTGAGCTGTGATTCCTCGCTTCATTTGCTCAACAAGGCATTTATGAAAGGCGGGCGGAAGTGCAAAACTCAATCCCGAATATTCGCAATACTTCTATTCAGCAGTAGTGCTAAATTGAACTTTAGTGCTTCTATTTCCCAGCCCTCGCAAAGCTGCCGGACGTTGTGCGTCAGTGTATAAAGACAACCCACCCGCAAATAGCACATTTGGTTTTTGCCGACACACGAGCCAACGCTCAAAAAACCAAAAGAGCCATTTTTTGCAAACGCACGGACAGACAATCATAAAATAATTGGACTTTTTATCTTGTATTATGAGATACAATAATAAAAAAAGCTACCTTTACGACTTGACAACTTTTACGAAATGAACAGAATTAAAGAAGTTCTTGAAGAAAAAGGCATTAAACAGACTTGGTTAGCTGACCAACTTGGCAAGAGTTATAATATGGTTAACAGCTACGTTCAAAACAGACAACAGCCAAGACTTGAAGTGCTTTATGAAATCGCCAGAATATTGGACGTTGAAGTTGACCAGTTACTAACAAAAATTAAAAAGGCAGATGCGAAATAACGGGACAAAGAAACAGCATTACAAGATAACGACAGTTGAGCAGGCAAAGACTGTTTCACGAAATTTCTTGAAAACAATTGAGTTAGACAAAGCAATTGACTTTGGACTACCTGAAATTGACGATAGATACCATATTTGGAGAGTTCCAGTTAAATCTAAGAACAATGAAAATATCGGTGAAATTGTAATTGACGCATTTACCACCCTTATCAACGAGAAAAAAACAACAAATAAAGAAGTTCTTGAATCAAGACTTTTGGGTAGAAAAAACGGAACAGAATCAAAAAGTAACGGTAGTTCAGTTCCTAAAATTTCCAACCTGAGAAATACAATTGGCTTGGGAGATTCAGAAATCTTATTGCAAGAAACACCAAGCGAATCAGTTGACTTGGTATTTACATCACCACCCTACTACAATGCAAGACCAGAGTATGTTGAATATCTTACTTATGAAGAATATCTTTTGAAAATCCGAAAAATCATTCATCAAGCTCATAGAGTTTTGAACGAAGGACGATTTTTCGTTATGAACATTTCACCAGTTCTTATAAGACGAGCTAACAGAAATGAAGCATCAAAAAGAATTGCGGTTCCTTTTGACTTTCATAGATTGTTCATTGAAGAAGGTTTTGAATTTATAGACGACATACATTGGGTAAAGCCCGAAGGTGCAGGTTGGGCGACAGGTCGTGGAAGAAGATTTGCTGCCGACAGAAATCCATTGCAATATAAGCCAGTTCCAGTAACGGAATATATTTTAGTCTATCGAAAACAAACCGACAAACTAATTGATTGGCATATCAGAAAGCATCCCGACCAAAACATAATTGAAGAATCAAAAATTAAGGACGGATACGAAACAACCAATCTTTGGAAGATTCACCCTTCATACAACAAAAACCACCCTGCGGTTTTTCCATTGGAACTTGCGGAAAAAGTAGTTCAATATTACTCTTTTAAAAATGATGTTGTTCTTGACCCATTTGCAGGAACGGGAACAACAGGAAAAGCAGCCGTTAAACACGGAAGAAGATTTGTTCTTTTTGAGCAAGAAGAAGAATATATGAACATCATTAAAGAAGATGTTTTTAATTGGCTTCAAAAAGACGCAGAGAAAATTAATTGGATAAATACTGATGTTCCAGAAAGCAAGCAACAATTCCTAAACTTTTAATGATGAGCAAAAAGAAATTATTATCAAGTCAGATTCCTGAAATCGGACGAAACCTTACAAAATTTACAGGTAAAGAACTCATTGACAAAGTTGGGAATGAAGTCATTAATGAAGTAGTAACTTCAATTTTATGTGGCGGTAACGTAAGGGCATTGACTGAAGGATTAACTCAAAGGAGAATCCTAATTTCAAACGCTTCGCTTTTCTTGACCTACTTGAAAGGCTCAAAACTATTCGCAAACTTCGAGACCAAATTCAACTCAATTGTATTTAAGGAACTTCTTGAAAGCCGACTAAAAGCAGAAGACAAGGTTTTTCTGCAATGGTTCATTGGCTTGACAGGTAAGAGCATTCAAAATGTTCTAAGGAGTAACCCAGACGAAGTTGAAAAGCACTTAAAAGAATTTGATGAACGATTGAGAGATTCTTCAAAGGAAATAATCAAAGAACTTGGAGACATAAACACGACAATTACCATTGACAAAACGAATTACCTTTTAAAGTGGCCAGCACTTCTTCAAATTTTTTATGCAATTGGAACACAGACTTTGGCAATTCGTGGAAGCGAAAAATCAATGTATGGTAAATTGTTTGAGAAATTAATCTTGGGTTCTGTTTTGGAAATACTCGGTTTCAAACAAATTGACCCCAACAAGAGCAATCAATCAAAAATGGTCTTTTGGCTTTCACAAAGAGAAAATAAGCGAGAAAGTGATGCAACAATTCTAATCAAGCCAGGCATTGGAGCCAGATTTGACTTAGGATTTATCGGACCCGGTAACAGCGAAATATCCCTTGACAAAGTTTCAAGGTTTGAAAGGGAGATGAATCACGGCAGACAGCTTCATTATATGTCCACTATTATTTTGGTTGACAGAATCGGTGAAGGAAGCCGAATTGTGGAAATGGCAAAGGAAATCAATGGAACAATTATACAAATGAGTATGACATATTGGGTTAAAGAAGTTGCACAAGTGCTTTCAGAAAAACTTGACTTCAAGCATCCAATATTAAAAATGAAGCCTGACCAAAGTTTGGAGTTCATAGAACGAGAAATGAAGAAAGTTGTCCTTAAAGCATTTATGAATTAGCCAATGCTCAACAGCCACACACATTGCCAAGTCGCACCAGCCGACACGCAAGCCAAAACTTGGCAAAGAGTGTGTCTGTTCCACCGCACAACCGACAGACAATCAGGACGAAAGAAGAACACCGAACGCCCAGCATATAAGCCTTAAACACTACGTAGCGAAGCGGAACAACGGTTTTACTTCGGCAAGCTCGTTATTATTGTCGATCCCGATATGGAAGACAACGGGACTGTTATGGGGTTTTAAACTTTATTGGGTGTTCCTTGCTGTGGTTTTGGGTGGCGGTGAGTGGGTGTTCAATATAGCTCTAATTACTAGATTTTGGCAAAGGCCAAAGAAGCGGATTAGTAGGCTTTCTGATAGGGCCATTAAAAAAAGTTTACCCCCATGAAAAAGCCCTTATAGCATTGAACTACAAGGGCTTATAACGTTTTATTGTGGTGTGGGGCGGGATCGAACCGCCGACACAAGGATTTTCAGTCCTTTGCTCTACCGACTGAGCTACCGCACCAACTTCGATCGGGGCTGCAAATATAGAAGAATACTGTCATTAATGCAAGATTTATTTTTCTTTTTTATAAGCCAAACTCTGTCAAAAACCGGATTCTCATAATTTTCAATTGCTCCCACTGAAAATCATAGTCCGAAAGCTCTGTTTGGGCTACCTCCAGTGACGAGGTTTCGCAGCCTTTAAAATACTCTATAATATCGTCCTGATCATCGGCATCTAACATTTCATCTATTGCATAATTGAGGTTGAGCTTGGTACCACTTGCTGCTATCGTCTCCATCTCTTCCAGCAGTTCCTGCAGGGTCCACCCCTTATTTTTAGCAATAATCTCAAGGGGTATTTTCTTATCGGTCTGTTGTATTATATATACTTTAGATCCGCTTTTGTTCACCACACTTTTCATCACAAAATCGTCCGGCTTTTCTATATCATTATCTTCTACGTATTTTTCAATCAGTGCCACAAAGGGTTTGCCATATCGAATGGCTTTCCCTTTGCTCACGCCCTGACATTTTTCCAACTCCTCTATCGTGGTTGGGTAGAGGGTAGCCATGTCTAATAAGCTGTTTTCCAGGAAGATAACAAAAGGAGGCAGGTTTTTCTTTTTCGCTTCTTTATGCCGGAGTTCTTTTAGCATATCCAACAGCACTGGGTCGGCCGCCCCGCCGGGTACTGCGTCTTTACCTTCATCATCATCGCCCTGGGCTTCTTCAAATTTATTATACAGTACAATTTTGAACGCTCTGGGCTTTTTCAGGAAAAACTTTCCTTCATCGGTCAGCTTCAATACGCCGTACTCTTCAATATCTTTTTTCAGCAACCCTTCTAACAGCATTTGGCGGATCAGCGAGTGCCAGAAATGCGGATCTTTGTCTTTGCCTATTCCAAAAACAGGCGAACTCTCGTGGCGAAACATTTTTACCTGCGGAGTTGGCTTTCCTATTACAATATCAACTACATAATTGGTAGCAAAACGCTCGTCCAACTGATGAATTGTTTTCAAAAGCGTTACAACATCTGCCTTGGCCTCAATTTTTTCTTTTGGATGCGTACAATTGTCGCAATTGCAGCAGTTTTCTTTTGCGTAATGTTCACCAAAATAGCTAAGAATCACCTTTCTGCGGCAAACGCCGCTTTCGGCGTAAGCTACTATTTCATTGATAAGCTGGGCAACAATTTCTCGTTCACTTAGGGGTTTATCGCGCATTAAATGCTCTAATTTGCTCACGTCTTTATGTGAATAGTACAAAAGGCATTTCCCTTCCAGTCCATCGCGTCCTGCCCTACCGGTTTCCTGGTAGTAATTTTCGATGGATTTGGGTATATTGTAATGGATAACAAAACGGATATCTGGCTTGTCAATACCCATTCCAAAAGCAATAGTGGCCACAATTACCTGTACGTCCTCGTTTAAAAATTTGTCCTGTCGCTCGGTTCGCAGTTTGCTATCCAAACCGGCGTGGTAGGCTACTGCATTGATACCGTTCGCCATTAAAATATCGGCTAATTCTTCGGTAGTCTTTCTGTTCAGGGTGTAAATGATTCCGCTTTTATTCTTCATTCCTTTAATAAAGCGAACGATGCTCTCATCGGTTTGTTTTTTCTTTATTTTAGGCTGAATTTCGTAGTACAGGTTTTCTCTGTTGAAACTGGAAATATATATATCGGGGTTTCTGAGCCCTAAGTTTTTAATAATATCGCTTTGCACTTTGGGGGTAGCCGTAGCGGTTAATGCGATTACGGGTAATTTGGCGTTGATCTGATCCATCATTTCTCGCAGACGGCGATATTCCGGTCGGAAATCATGTCCCCATTCACTAATGCAGTGGGCTTCGTCAACCGCAAAAAAAGAAATTTTCAAATCGCTGAAAAACGACAGGTTGTCTGCCTTGGTGAGGGTTTCGGGCGCAACATAAAGTAGTTTTGTTTTCCCGGTCAGCAGGTCGTCGTGTACTTCTTTAATCTCCTTTTTATTTAAGGTTGAGTTCAAAAAATGAGCCACTTCATCGTTACTATTATACCCGCGAACCAGATCCACCTGATTTTTCATGAGCGCTATCAACGGTGAAACAATAATTGCTACGCCGTCCATCATCAAGCCTGGCAATTGGTAGCACAGACTTTTACCCCCTCCGGTGGGCATAATTACAAAGGTATCCCTGCCATCTATCAACGAACGGATTGCCGCCTCCTGTGTGCCTTTGAATTTTGAAAAACCAAAGTTACTCTGTAGCTCCTTTAATAAATCAAAGCCCCCTGCTTTTTGTGTCTTTGTTTTCACTTTCGCAGGTGTTTTAGTGGGCTTTTTGCTTTCTTTTACTGCCATTTATAAAAAATAAAGTATTTCTATTTCTAAATTAGTTTTAAAAGTTACGGCAGTTATTGTTAATAAAAAAATAATCTTTTATTTGAAACAAAAGGTAGCTGCTAAAACTTACCGGAAGGGCGCTAAAACACGGGGTATTATTTGCAAAGGGTTGATGTAGTTTGTATTATAGAAGCCAATGTACTACTTGTGCTCCAAGGGTTATCTCGCTCCAGATTTTCTGGAAAAGATTTGGAACCTTCTTAAAAGCAAGGCTCCTACTTGTAGGCACCCACGAAACCTGTCGCCTTTTCCCCTAAATTTCTTATCGAAAGGATTTCATTGTAAGCAATAGTTTTCTATCTGAAATAAGGGGCCGGTTCAGATAGCCATATTCGTACTCCGGCATACCCAGTTCTTCGGGTGAGGGGCCCACATAAACCGTTTTTCTCCCTTTGAGCGATAATTGGCCATCGGGTAATAGTTCCACCATTGCCCAAAGCGGGTCTTTGTAAGGCGCGGTAGATTTAATCCAGGGATGCGATTTATCTATCGCCTCGCTATAACGAATATGTGCATATTTGGAACCAAGCCACTGGTAAGACATGCTATTAATTTGTATGTAATGGATACCATTAATATAATTGCGATAATCCTGATGGTGGTGGCCGCTAAAAACCAATTGCACTTTACGAAAACCTGCCCGCTCATTGGCCCGCTCCAGCACTAACCGGCTTTGAGTGCCGTTTTCAAGACCCCCGTAATCATTATCGAGACCCTGATGACAAAATACGATGGTCGGTAAATTTGTTTTGTCCAAATCTTCTTGTAACCACTTCAACTGGCTGGGGCCGATCCACCGTGCATAGCCCGAAGGACGCCCTGGTGAGGGATTCTCCTCATTGCCATCCAGCACTACAAAATGATAGCCTTTTATGTCAAAAGAATAATATGTTCCTTTGGCTTTCCAGTAGGCAACCACCTGTTCTCTTGTAAACCCGCCGTCCATATCATGATTGCCGATGACGTGGTACCTTGGGCCGGCAAAACGATTAAAGATATTGAGGATGGGTTGGTTGTGCTCATAAGGTCGGCAAAAATCACCCAGTTGAATAATAAAATCGGGCTTTTGATGTTGCATGTCGTCTATAAACGCTTCCAAACGCTGAGCGGCGTCGTGCATTATATCTTGATGCAAATCGGCACAAATACCGAACCGTATTTTTGCGAACTTTCTGTTTACCCCGTTTGGAAAGTCGGGAAGGTGGCTCATGCGGGTCATGCCGATGGTTGCCAGCGCCGAGCTTCTGATAAAATTGCGTCTTTTCATGTGAATTTTCTTTTCCTTTTCGTTTTTATACTGCGTCACAGGCCGATAGGGTAATCAATACAAAAAGCCTTCTGAACCAGGTTAAACTCAACCCGCCTTGCATCCGCTCGCTATCGGGGCATGCTTCCGTTCGATTATTTATTTACCTGGTAGGTTCTGTCGTTGTTTTTGAACAAACCTACAATCTGCGTAGCTGCGGCCAATCCTGCGTTAGTATTCGCCTCTGCTGTTTGAGCGCCCATTTTTTTGGGGGTGCAATACATTCTGTTATCAGACACATTGTCAATAGCTTCTTTATTATTGGGCTGAATATCGCTAACATACTTAAAGTCTTTTCTTTCGGCAAACATTTTTAACAGGCCCTCCTCCTGAATCACTTCCTTTCGGGCGGTATTGATTAATGTTGCATTTTTAGGCATTCGTTGCAGCAGTTCGTAAGTAATACATTCTTTTGTTTGGGCTTTATAAGGCATATGTAATGAAACATACTGGCATTTGCTAAATAAATCTTCAGGGCTTAGTGCTCGTTTTACCCCTTCCGCGTCCAAATACGTATCCTCTTTTGTGGGGGCATAAGCATACACATCCATTCCAAGGCCTTTAGCGGCTTTGGCTAAGTATTTAGCCGTATTGCCTAAAGCATACAATCCGAGGGTTTTACCGC
>JBDHYK010000150.1:0-7822 GCA_039811305.1 Niabella sp. | reverse complement strand
TCAGGAGCTTGCAGATGCAGGGCGTTTGATCAAAGTACATGGAGGTGCCTTGTCCATGGCTTTTAATGAAGTGCAGTTTTCAACCACTAACGTGTATGCCCATGCCAAAAAGGTAGTGATAGCCAACAAAGCGATGCGCCTGATCACCGACGGCATGTTTATCTTAACAAGTGGTGGCACTACGATTCTGGAATTTGTGCGAAACCTGCCCATGAACTTAAAGGCTACGATTATGACCGGCAGCATTCCCGTTATCAATGCCTGTTTAGCCTACCATCCTCTCATTGAAATTATTGTAATTGGCGACAAATTAAATAAGGACGCCAAACTTACGGTTGGTACAGATGCCATCGAACAAATTGAAAGGGTAAATGCAAGCCTGTGTTTTTTAGGCACGAACGCGATTGACACCTTGCACGGAATTACCGATAATGATCGGGAAGTAGTAAGGGTAAAAAGAGCCATGGTAGATTCGTCTATGAAAGTAGTATGCATGACAATTTCGGAAAAGTTAGAAACCTACCAACCCCTGCAAGTATGTAAGCTGAATAAGATAGACTACCTGATAACAGAACTGGATCCTGGCGATGCCAAACTTCAACCGTTCGTTAGTTTAGGAGTCACTGTTTTATAAACACAATAACAAATAAAGTATGAGAAGAAAGTTCATCCAACTGACTACGATGCTGTGTGTGCTGTTACTGGTTGCATCCACCACTATGGCGCAGGTACGCACGGTACGAGGTATCGTTTCGGATCAAAACGGACCTTTATCCGGAGTATCTGTTGCGGTACAGGGTACCACTACCATCACCTTAACCAGGGAAGATGGTTCGTACGCTGTTTCAGCCAATAACAACAGTACACTAATTTTTTCCTACGTGGGTTACGAAACGCAATCCATTACGGTGGGAAACAGAAACAAAATAGACGTTCTGCTTAAAGAAGGCGAAACGGCAATGGACGAAGTAGTGGTAACCGCAGAGTTTGGTATGAAACGGTTAGCCCGCGCCATGGGTTCGTCTGCCCAAATTGTAAAAGCTACCGATGTAACCGAGTCGGGTAGGGGCAACTTTATTTCGGCACTACAGGGTAGGGTGTCCGGATTAAATATTTCTTCTACCAGCGGTGCGCCTGGAGCTTCTACAACGGTTGTACTCAGAAATATCACTTCGATATCAGGAAATAATCAGCCCTTATATGTGGTGGATGGGGTACCGATGAACAACGCTACCTACGACCCGCTTTCGAGCGTTTTGGCAGCCAACGAAATCTATTCCGTTCGTAATACGGACTATTCATCACGCGGTAATGATTTTAACCCGGAAGACATTGAATCAATCACCGTGCTGAAAGGCGCCGCCGCCGCCGCCCTCTATGGTTCGGATGCTTCTAACGGAGCCATCATTATCACCACAAAAAAAGGTAGGGCTGGTAAAGGACGCGTATCCTACAACAACTTTTTTAAATGGGACAAAGCATACGGATATCCGGAAATGCAGGACAAGTATGCTAACGGTGCGTACGGCACCACCAACTACTACAATACCAGCAGGTATGGCGGGCTGTATCCCGATGGTGTGAAGATATACGACAATATTGCTGCTGTTTTGCAGACAGGGTTTGTACAAAGGCACAATCTGTCTGTTGAAGCCGGTTCTGATAAAGCCACGATTCGTGGTTCGGGATCAATTACAGATCAGTCGGGAGTGGTAAAAAGAACCTCAGATTCAAGAATCAACCTCAGCTTATCGGGCCAGGCCGAAATCACAAAATGGTTGAAGTTTGAAGGCTCGATGCAATTTGCCAATACGGGCACAAACAAATCTATGAGAATGACAGAAGGCCCCTTGTACAGAGCCATGCTGTGGCCTTTGGTGGACGATATGAGCGTTTACATGGATCCGGATGGTGCGCACATGCGGTACCCCAATTACTATCTGGACCAAGATTTGTTGAACCCTTTATTTGCATTGAACAAGAATAAATTATACGATAAATCAAACCGTTTTCTGACCAATTTTGCATTTACGTTCCGTCCTTTCCGGCATACCTTTGTGAAAACTCAGGTGGGTTGGGATGTAGGTATGCAGACTTATGAAACCTCCTGGCACCCGTATTACGCAGCAAAAAATAATGGACTGGGGCAATACAACCTCACGCATAATAATTTTTCTGATCCATCAATGAATATCCTTGGCGGATATAACAATTCGTTTTTTAAAGAAAAATTTACCTTTTCTGCTCAGGTGGGATACCACCAGTTGGAGAATGGGGTAACCAGGTTGGTAACCGGAGGTTCCAAGTTTATTATCCCTGATTTTCAGTCTATCAATAATACCGATGTGCTTTCTATTGTGTCTTCACAAAGAAATACGAAGAGGCGCATTCAGGCCATTTCCGGACAGTTCGAGTTTGGCTATAAAAACCTCGCATTTCTTACCGTAAGAGGCCGTAACGACTGGTCCTCCACGTTGCCGGTAGAAAATAACTCCTATTTTTATCCTGCTGTAGAAGGCTCAGTGATTCTTACAGAATTAGCTCCCTTTAAACCCCTTTCCACCACTCTTAATTTTCTGAAGCTCCGGGGTTCTGTAGCCAGGGTGGGTAAGGATGCAGGGCCTTTGGAAATTGATCCGCAATTAGAACCTACCAACCTTACCGGCGGTGGTTTTAAATATGGATTTACCGGCCCTAATAAAAGCCTGAGACCTGAAATGACCACTTCAAAAGAAATTGGTTTTGAAGCACGCCTTTTCAAAAACAGGCTGAATATGGACTTTACCTATTTCGATACCTATTGTGAAGACCAGATTGTGAAAGGCTTCCGTTTGAGCTACGGAACCGGTTTTGTATTGAATAATATGAACGTGGGCGCTTTCAGAACCTGGGGATGGGAAGCTCATGTTGACGGCGACATCGTAAAATCGGCAAGCGGTATTACCTGGAATCTGGGATTGAATGCAAACAGTGTAAAATCTAAAATTGATTATTTACCGGACAATGTTACAGAGTATTATAACGCTTACACCTGGAACTCCGGAAATATACGCAATGGAATTATGAAGGGACACCCGATTACTACATTGACGGGACGTGCCTACGATAGAAACAAAGCCGGACAAATTCTGATTGATCCTACCTCGGGTTTGCCACTTACCAGTGCAGTTTGGAGTGTGATTGGCGACCGTGAGCCTAAACTTAGGTTTGGTGTAACCAGTAGCATCAGCTACAAAGCTTTTCGCTTATCTGCTTTGATGGAGGGAAGGTATAAAGCAACCGTTGTAAATGGTACCAAACGTGCGATGATGACCAATGGAACCAGTTGGGAGTCGGTAGAACTTAGAGAAAGAGGCCCCGTTGTTTTCAACGGTGTTTTAAGAGATGGGAAACAAGATACCGACAATCCTACCAAAAACACAATTGCGGTGGACTATAGCATTTATGGGGCTTCCATCTTTGGTGGTGGCGACGAAGACTGGTTAGAAAAAAATGTAAATTACCTAAGGCTAAGAGAACTGAGGTTGAACTACAATTTGCCAAAAACCTGGCTGCAAAAATCAAAAATCATGTCGGCTGCCAACCTGTTTATTTCCGGAAACGATCTGTTTACCTGGACCAACTACTCTGGAATTGATGCAGTTGGAAACACGCTTTCTGCAGCTGCAGGAGGTACCGGAGGCGAAGGGTATGATGTTTGGTCGCTACCCAATCCACGGGGGTTGGCTGTAGGTATCTCAATTACTTTTAACTAATATAAAATTATCAATAATATGAAAAAATTATTTATATTGTTATCGTTCTTCATATTGTTTACGGGATGTAAGAAATACTTAGACGTAAACAGGAACCTGGATGCACCTGCAGCAGTAGATGGCTATCTGTATCTCGCCGGTATGCAGCAGGCTTATGAGGGTATTTATTGGGATATACGAGCCTTGGGACCTTTAACCCAAATGATGGGAACCAACAATGGAACCTATAGCAGTTTTGCCAACCACAGCTATGTAGCCGGAAGCGACGCGGCTGGTGAAACATGGCGTTTGGTGTATTGGATGCAGGGAATGAATATGGAAAACCTGATAAAGCAGTCCGAGAAAGCCGAAGACTGGACACTGGCAGGCATTGGGTATGCTATGAAGGCCTATTCCTGGGATTTAATGACAAAACTCAACGGAGACCTCATTCTAAAAGATGCTTTTGTTCCCGGGCTTTTGTCACACCATTACGACTATCAAAGCGATATTTACCCACAGGTTCGGGAATGGGCTTACAAAGCCATCGAATTGCTGGAAAAACCCGATAACCATGAATATGGAACCAAGATTAGCAACAACGATTTTATTTATGGAGGAGTTAAAGAAAATTGGATAAAATTTGCTTATGCTGTCATTGTAAGAAATCTGGCCTCTCTCTCCAACAAAAGCGATTTTGTGAGCAAATACGCACCTGAATTGGTAAAAGCTGCCTCCAAATCCTTTCAGTCTTCGGCCGATGATGCTGCCGTAAGGATAGGAGGAGGATCCCAGTCGGCACCCTATAGTAGTTTTAATAATTTTTGGGGAACTGCCCGAGGCAATCTTAGTTATGGGTATTTTCAGCATGAGTGGGCAGTTCAGGTTTTTACGGGCACGGTTCCCGTGTATGACCCTGTTACGGGTGACAAAACCCCGGTAACCGGTAGTGCTTTTTCTCCTTATGTCTTAATGCCTACGCAAATTGTTACCGATACGCTTGTAAATGTACCTGGGCATTGGGATCCGAGGGTTGCCGTAAAACTAAGTACCACTTCAGATCCCACTTATTTATATATTGACATAGCCGATAGTATCAAAAAACGCAAATATTATGGAGGTTCGTTCACCGGTACGGCCGGCCCAATTGGAACTGCTCCTTCGTTCTATGGCAGAACCGTATCGTCAACCTTTCAGGGAACTACGCACGATGGTATCGGACGATGGCTGTATAGAGACAATGCTCCCTACATTCTTACTACCTGTGCCGAAGTGAAGTTTTGTTTGGCTGAAGCTCTTTGGAAAATGAATCAGAAAGCGGAAGCACTGGCAGCGTTTAAGGAAGGAGTTCGGGCAGATATGGAATTCACAGCAAAATACATTGTACCAGGAACCAAAGGTCAGGCAACGGGAGGTGATAAAATTACAGCACCCGTATTTAACACTGCTGCCCAACAATATGTAGCCGGTCCCTTTGTAGATGGCCTATCCATGAGCGATTTTAGTTTGTCGCACATCATGATGCAAAAATTTGTGGCCTTGTACCCCTGGGGAGCACCCGAAGCCTGGGTGGATCAAAGAAAATACCAATATGATATAAAATATACAGGTGATTATCCTAAATTAAGTAACGGATTTACAACCACAACATTGGATCAAAAACCCGATACGGATCCAACAAAGGTGTTCAAAGGGTTTTACCTGCGGCCGGCGCAAGTGCAGAGCAGAAAGGCTGCATACGATATAAAGAATGAAGGGGCTCCCTGTTATCGCCTTAGACCCCGGTATAATTCAGAGTATATGTGGAACAAACCCGCATTGGGAGGGCTAAAACCGATATCCGGTCTTGCAGATAATTATCACACTTCCATTCCCTGGTTTGCTTACCCCGGAGAGTTACCTAATTAATTAAACCTCTAATTTTAAAAAGTCATGAAAATAATTAAAAATATTTTAGGCGCTTTTGTGTTGCTGGCCGCATTTTCCTGCCAGAAGCACGTGGTGGAGTACGATACAACGCCCATTGGAAGCCTGGCTGAGTTTCAATTGCATTATTTTGTGCCCGTTGTAGCTGTTGATTCCAACAATATTTACAAAATGGAGGTGAATGGTTTTGAATACTCCAACGGAACTATGAGTGCGGCTGGTGTTTATAATCCATCGGTACTACTTTCAACATACAATGCCATTCCCAGTGGGGCTACTGCACGATTCTATACAGCAACCCCTGGCGATAACAATATTAAGTTGTATGCCAGTAATAAATACAAGCCTGTTTATAACCAGAGTGCGCAATTAAAAACAGGGAAGCAAAACGTGTTTGTTTACGATTTTAACAAACCGCCCATGGTGTTTGACAATGGGTTCCCCTATCCAAAAATTACTACAGAAAAAACCGGTCAGTCGGCATGGGTGAAGTTTTACAACTTTTTGTATGAAACGGCTACAACACCCACCACGCTCAAACTACAGTATCAGTATCAATACACCAAGGATATTGTAACAAAGGAAAAAAGTGATTGGATTGATGTAGGCAAACCTGTTTCTTTTGGAGAAAGCACCGGTTGGGAACACATTACTGTTATCAAAGAAGTAGAAATATCGCAGGGAAGCGCACGAATTGACTACCGGATCCGAATGATTGGTGCCGATGGCTCCGATCAGGGTAGTTTGAAAGTGAACAACGCTAGCAATGCCTTTGTTGACTATTCTGATTTCTGGACAGCTACCATCGGGCGCTGCTACCATCACGTTTTATCGGGTCTTCGTACTACAGCACCCCGGTCGGCTGTAAGACAGTTTGTTGCATTGTGAGTGTTCTGATCTACCCTGGGGAAAAAAGGTAGTTTATAATAGCAGCTTCACGGCTGCTATTTTTCTTGGCATAGCAGGGATGGTTCACCTTTCACTAATAAAGAGAAAAAGTATTGAACCGTTTCAAAATTCAATTTTTTTCGTTCCAAACCATTTGGGTTAAGCAGATGCAACCTATTACTCTTTTTATGGTGGATATTACCGATAATAATTCGGCTGTTTGCTTTTTAGTCATAAATTCGCACTATATTTTATTTTGATATGCTAAACAGAAAACGGTTTTTACAATTAATTTCACTTTCGGGTGCGGCATCGGTAGTCGCGGGTAGCCTCCGTGCTCAATCAACAAAAAGAACCCTTATCAGTCCTGTCGTTGTATCTACCTGGGATGCAGGCTTAGAAGCCAATAAAGGTGCCTGGGAGGTTTTGGGAAAAGGAGGGGCCGCTTTGGATGCTGTAGAAAAAGGGGTGATGGTTACCGAAGCCTCTCAAAACTGTTGTGTAGGACTTAACGCCAATCCCGACCGGGATGGATTCGTAACCTTAGATGCCAGCATCATGGATCATCAGTTTCATTGTGGAAGTGTGGGCGCTTTAGAGCGTATTAAACACCCTATTTCGGTTGCCCGAAGGGTGATGGAAAAAACACCCCATGTGATGCTGGTAGGAGAGGGCGCTCAAAAATTTGCCATTGCCGAGGGTTTTCCGTTAGAACCACAAAAATTATCGGCCGAGGCAGAAAAGGCCTATAAGGAATGGTTGATTGAATCGAAGTATGAACCACAAATAAACCGCGAAAATATTCAAAATAAAGGACATGGTCCCTATGCTCCGGAACGTTATACCGATGGAAGCTGGAACCATGATACAATAGGGATGGTAGCAATGGACGCAAAAGGCAACCTGAGCGGAAGCTGTACTACCAGCGGTATGGGCTTTAAAATGCGGGGTCGCCTGGGCGATTCTCCCATCATTGGAGCTGGTTTGTATGTGGACAATCAGGTGGGTGCCTGCACGGCAACCGGCCAGGGCGAAGACGTGATTCGGGTAGCAGGAAGCCATAGTGTGGTGGAACTGATGCGTCAGGGATATTCCCCTGAAATGGCCTGTAAAAAAATTGTAGAGCGGATAATAAAAATTAAAGGTGCCGACGCAAAAAAAATTCAGGTGGCTTTTTTAGCAGTTAATAAACAAGGAGTGGTTGGATCTTTTGCCATTCATAAAGGATTTAGTTACGCCTTGAAAACCAGCAAAATAGAAAAATTAATCGAGGC
>JBDHYK010000149.1:0-7847 GCA_039811305.1 Niabella sp. | reverse complement strand
TAACCCTTTTGCTAAATTCAGCCGGCACATGGTAACAGGCATACCCCCTTTTGAAAGAAATTTGGAAGAGAATCCTCCACCCCGAAAATAACCTCTGTTTGCAGGGTACCAGGTTGTAGCGGCTACACAGGCTTTTGCCTCTTTTTTAGATATTTCCCAATAGGGTTTCATTGCAGGTTGTCCATCGGTGCTTTGTTGTCCCGAACCATCAAGAGTAGCTGAGCCTGAGTTAATCAGGTGGATGAAGCCTCCTTCAGCAAGCCCATCCGGCCTCCAACCAGAAACTCTTTCTACTGCATCGGGACTCCAATAGGTTCTTACATCGGCAAAAATTTGTGCTGTATTAGTCAGCAAATAATTGAACAGCATTGAAACACCGTTAAGTGAATCGTTTTCTGTGGCTACCATATAAGGTGCCCGTATGCCGTTCCAATCGAAGGAAGAATTTAGGATCGCTTCAGAAAAGTCTCCATTCGGTTTGTAATCTGTCCATTGCCGTTGTCCCTGGAAGCCAGAAACAAGTGCATTGTGCCCGCGAGACTCTTCTATGAAGCCCATTTTCTTGAGTTTCGGATTCCCAACCATCAGGTCGCGAATGATAAGCGTCATTTTTACAACAAATTCCCAGTCTTTATCTAATTCTTTTCGGGATTTCTTTTTGGGGTTCAGGTCTTTCCCTTCAATACAATTCTGTTTCACCCAGTTCAATGCTTTATTATATTCTGCCTGATCAAAGATTTCTTCGTCTATTCTGCGTAGTAATTCGGTGGAGTCCACGTACTCATTGCGCATACCGAGGTAATCTTGAAAAAAATCTGCATCTACTGCCGAACCGGCAATACCCATTGATACAAAACCAATTGCCAGGTAAGATTTTCCTTTCATAATTGCCACCGCCAATCCTGCTTTTGCAAAGGCCAGTAATTTGTCGCGCACATCGTCTGGGATGGTAGTATCTCCCATATCCTGCACATCGCGACCATAAATCCCAAAGCAGGGCAACCCCTTCTGCGTATGTCCGGCCAAAGTAGCAGCTAAATAAACGGCGCCTGGCCTTTCGGTACCGTTGAACCCCCAGATCGCTTTGGGTATGGATGGTGTCATGTCCATGGTTTCGGTGCCATAACACCAGCAGGGAGTTACGGATAAAGTAAGCCCCACGTTATTATTTGAAAATTTTTCGGCACAATCGGCGGCTTCTTGTACGCCGCCAATGCAGGAGTCTGCGATAATGCACTCCACGGGGCTTCCGTCGGGATATCGTAGCGTTTCGGAATAAAGGGTAGCCACACTTTTTGCCATATTCATGGTAACCGCTTCCAATGATTCTCTTACGCCGCCATAGCGCCCGTCAATAGTTGGCCTGATGCCGATTTTGGGATACTTGTTCATAAAAGTTTAGAGCCTCTTTACGCCATTCAGTTCGGATGATTTAAAGAGATTTTTTAATAAGAAAATAGGATTGATTTAAAGAACTTTTTTACAATTTCTACTGGCAACTGTGAGCAACATCCTTTGCTGTTTCGAGCCTCTAAAACACATTTTCAATTTCTTCAAGGGTAGTGCCAAAAACTTTTTTAGCTATGGCGCTTAGAGCTGCCTTGTCTCCGGTAAAGTGAAAAACGCTATGCTGGTGCGTCTGTTTTTCCCCCGGTTTTAAAAAAGCTGCCGGGGACACACTCTCAATTTCGTAAAAAGGGCCTAATTGAGAGCCGTCTTCCAAAGGGCCATCATTATAGGCATTCATTCCATCTCCACTGAAAGGAGCACGATCGGTGCGCCATTCCTGATTGAGGTATTTTCCCATATTATCCACGTCAAATTTTGCTATTGTTAGTACGTTATGGATGCCATCGTAGCTGCCTGCAACGTTTTTTACACGGGGGGGAACAATACCCAATTTACCCCTTGATTTTCCATCTGCTTTGAAGAACAAAACACCGTTTTGGAATTTTATTCTGTCCGCAGGTATTTCACCAAAGTAGTCTGTAGTGGCTATTTTCCCCGTTCCCGTGGCAAGATAGGGAATAATTATGGTACATTTTTCAGAAGGAGTAAACATATCTAAATTCCAGGTGCACGGAGCGCCAGAGGTTTCGTCCCAAATATTTTGGCCCTTGTTGGTAATGCTATTTATAGTTTTAAAACCTACTGATTTCACATCTTTGTTTAATGTAACTTCTAATAAAGTTTCAATAGCCGATAAATCAAGCAGTTCTACTTCCCTGTCCACAGTCATTTGAAAACGGGTATTTGCATAATTTTTCAAATCCATGTCCTTGGTCATCGCTATTTTATTTCCCATTTGGCTTTTCAAGGTCCAACTTTCTATATCGAATGCGGTGGGTGTGTGCCAGTTTTCAAATTCTTGTTTCACGCCGGGTTTAAAATATAAAGAAAATTTTCCACCTTCGGGGCCTAACCACAAGCGGTCTTCGCCACCGTAAGCGTTGATATGAGGATCTATTGGCGCATCAAATGCTTTATAATTTACCCAGCCAAAACTTTGTCCTTCGAGTCCTTCTGCTGTAGACGTAAATACTTTTCCCTGATATTTTGGCGAAACAAGAATCTGTGCCAATCCATCAAGCGAAGTTAACTGTATAAGCGCAGTGTCGTACTTTTTTAGGAAATTGACATCGTGTCCAAAAGTTCCTGCTGCATATTCGTTGTTCATGTTTTTTGAAGTTGAATCGGTTGTATTCGTTTTTTCTTTTTCCTGCTGCGATGAATCGTTACATGCACCCAACAATAGCACACATACAAGGGTTAAAGAAAAGATATTTTTTTTAATCATAAAATTTATTTTATAAAAAGAAGCAACGGCGTTTGATTTTTTTAAAAAATTGTGAAATTCTTATCTTTTCCAAATGAAAATGTAGAATCTTAAATTCGTTGGCATCGTGTTGGCAAAAAGGTTTTAGAAGCTGTTCTATTCTAATTTACTTCTAAAAAGTCTTTTTCAGGCAGGGTTGGAAATTTGGCGTGGGGTTCGGTCTGGTACCAGTAGGCTACTGTAATTATATCTGAGCGTTGGGCCAGATACCGCCCTCCCGAACGCCAACCGAGGTCTTGAATTGTAACTTTTAAGTCTTTTTCAAACCGAATGGGATCCATAATATGCCATCGGTACATACCAAAGCGCATTTGCGACCCATACAACCCATCGGGTTTTAACACCTGGTGCAAACCGGAATAGGCTGTAGAAAATTCCTGATACTGTTTTGTGCGACGATTTTCAAAATTGTAAGAGCCCAAAAAATAATCTTCCGTGCCGGTACCCACGATGGTGGCATAGTCTTTGTCTCCATCCATAAAAAACTTTATCTCCCCTTCGCCCCACCAACCGTTGTTGGTAACGCCAATGCCCATGTAAGTGCCTACATAGTGCCCTTTCCCTTTAATAGGATCTACGATGGTGTGCAAACCCGGCGTAGCCCGATTGCTCCGCTGATATTGTGCGTGCAAATAGGCTTCATCCGGTTCAATTTCAGTGAGTGTATAATCTACCTGATAGTACAACCTCATTGCTTCGGTAGCAATATTTTCCATTGTGATTTTGATTTTTTTTCGGAAGGGCATTTTCCAGAAGCTGTTGAAGGCGCTGCCCGGGTTCACCGTGATGGCTAATGAGTTGAGTGGCGACATTTCGTTCCAGGCAATTCCAAAAAAGGGGCCAACCGGGCTTTCTATGGAAGGATTGGTTTCGTCGTCATAAAACACTCTGAAGATAGACATATTGTAGTTGCCTGTTGGCGTCATCCAGATATGTTGAACAGCTCCCGGGCCCTCAATTTCAGCCATCGTAAAGGTTTCTCCCGGATTAATAATTATAAAGGGGTTTACTTTCCATCCTTTACCCAATTCGCGGGCTTCGTTGGCAGCATTGGCTATGTTTCGTTTGCCTTTGTCCCTTACGGGGTCTGCTGTGCCGCCACCGGCTTTGGCACCGCTAAAATTTTCAGGACTGATGGAACGGGTTTTTGCGTTGGATAAACGAGAAAGGTTGCCCAGATTCATGTCTAACCCATTGAATTTGCTTGTTTGGGAAAAAAGGAGGGAAGTGCAAAAGCAGAGGGTAAGTAAAAAAACTAACTTTTTCATATAACAAATTTAAAAGAGGTTGCTTATTCGTTTAAGCAAAAATAATACATTTATTGAAACTACAAAATTCTTGTTACGAGTAAAACCGTCTGTCTTCATTTTTATAAGATTTTCCCAGAACTTTCTCGTTGGATCAGGGCTGCCGGAACCACAATTCGTCGTTTTTCTAAAAGTTTTCGTTCAATCAGCTCTGCGAGCATGGTTACCGCACTCTGGCCTATGGCGTCTAAATTCTGTTTTACAAAACTTACCGGGGTATAAAAGAAATCGTAAACCTCACTCTCATCAAAGCAAATCAGCCCTAAGTCATCGGGTATTTTTATTTGCGACTTTGCAATAAACCGGAGGGCACTAACCGAGATCGAATTCGTTGCAAAGAACAGGGCCGTAACGCGTGATGGCTTTCCTTTAAGTAAATAAGATAGTGCTTTATCAACGTCTTCCTGCGTATTTTCGTAAGACACGTACCGTATCCAACTTTCCTTCAAGTTAATACCATGTTCATTCAAAGCATCTTTATACCCTTGAATACGGTTTTGAATATGCGTAAGTTCGGTACCATAGGTTAGCATTCCAATTTTTATATATCCATTTTTAACAAGTGTTTCCACTGCTTTTTTCGATGCATCCCGGTTATCAATCACCACTACGTTCTTGTCGGTGTTGCTAAAAGAGCGATCAATTAAGACAAAGGGAATTTTTCTTTTTTCGAGTTCAGTAATTTGAGGTTTAGCTCCCTCTACAGGTGTTATAATCATTCCGTCCACCTGACGGTTTAGAAATGTTTCGATGATATTCTTTGATTTTTCAATCTTTTCGTCACTGCTGCCAATAATAACCGTATAGCCCAGCTTACCGGCTTCATTTTCAATGATTCGAGCCAAGGTGGCAAAAAAAGGATTTGAAATATCCGCAACAATCAATCCCAGTGTTTTTGTTCTACCTGACTTTAGCCCCCTTGCAATAAGGTTGGGCTGGTAGTTGAGCCTTTTTGCAACCTTTTTTATTTGCTTTGCTTTTTCGATTCCTACTCTTGCTTCTTTTTCTTTTCCCGTAAGTACATAAGAAACCAGGGCTGTGGAAACCCCCACTTCTATAGCAATATCTTTTAATGATACCCTTTTTGACATACGGCAGTATTTTTTTTTGAAACCGAAACCAAAGATATTATTTCTGTAACAAATCACACTGATACAATAAAAACAGGGTGCATTCTAAATTGTCGCGAGCGTCGTGCCGACTGCAAGGAGGCATCTCCTGAATATTGGGGCAGATTCCTCACTTCGTTCGGAATGACCATAAATAGGATATTCGTTTTGTGCCACAATTTGGAATGCGTCCTAAAAACATCGGTGCCCATCAGTGCCATCCGTGAGAGACCCTCAGCAAGCTCATTTATCGTAAATTCTTTAAAATTCAGAAATTACTGTGTGCCCGCTTCTTTTAGCTGCTGGTCTTTAAAAATAACAAAGGTGCCATCTCCCTTTTTAAGGGCTATATTGTTCAGCCGAAATTGTTTTTCAGGAAATGCAGTTTCCGCAAGCTCCACATCTACCCTATCGTCTTTAACTGCCAATTGTGTGTATATAAACATGGCAATGTCCTGTCGTAGCCCTCTTGGTGTATATTCCTTCTGAAATAGCAACGTCTTTGTGTTCGATGAAAATATTTTCATCACCACCGGGCTCCTTTTTTTCACCACAGGATTTACGGCCTGCATGTGTGCTGCGCCTGTACTGCGTGCTTCGTACTCTGTGGGTGTAGAAATATATTTAAAATTTACAATTAATGTTTTTTCGGCTGGATTAAAAAAGTGTACCGTAGTACTGCTTAAAGGAACCATCAGCGCAAAGAAAACAGTAAGGATTGCAACGGCAAAAACAGGACGAACTTTAACACGATCTGCTACCGCCAGCTTGCCCTGTTTATCCTCTGTCTGGGGGTTTTGACTACAGAAGCTGATTAGTTCCTCCTTGCTATATTGGGTAAGCGTGAAGAGCTTTACTTTAGAAGCGTCGTATTTTTTTGAAAACAAGGGAGCTCTTTTTCGCAAAAACCGGTTAATAGTCCAGGTTTTCCCCAAGCGATAATAACAGTCCTCGCAACTTAAAAGAGCAACTTTACGGCTGTTGTTTTCCAATATCTTTTGTACATCTTTGGGCATCACACTGCCTATGCAGGGCACCCTGTAATGAACTGTCTGAATTTCGCGTGGCAACTGGGGTTCGGGGAAATAGCTACAACTGAAAATGGTAAGATCGGCCGGATTTTCCGGTTGCAGGTTGAGCAAAGGAAACTTTGGATGTGTGATGGCATGCTCGTCGCAGGAACCAATACAAATAGCACAGCCTACGCACTTGTCGGGTGAGAGTATGGCCTTTCGTTCTCCGTTTCTTACCAGCATATCTATTGCTTCGTAGGGGCAGTCGTAGGAGCACAAATTACAAGCGTCACATTTTTCCAGATCAATGTAAACCGGAGGCTGATTCTTTCTTTTCAAAATTAAGGGCAACACACTTAACAAAAGCCCTGAGCCAATCATGATCAACCAGTTTTGGTTCACAGTAAAAAGTTTCATTAGGTAATAACCAAAATAGTAATACCAGTCGAAGGTGGTATTCACCGGCAGATTAGATGCGTAGGCAGGCGGATCGCTTTTTACAGGAAACAGAATGGAAACAATACCCAGGGCAATGCATGAATATAGAATTAGTCTTTTGGGAGGAAAAAGTTTTGGTTTAGAGATACGAAGAACATGAATCCAGATAACAATAACCGTTACCAATGAAAACACAATATGCCCAAACAAAGCCACTTTAAAAAAGCCACCAACCGTGGTAATATCGTTCAAGAGGAAAGCTCCAGCGATGGAAGGATCGAAAATAGGCAGGGTTGAAAAAAGTTTGGCTGTGAGATAGCCGGTAAGTTTGGCTTTTTGATCCCAAACCAAAATAAATCCTGTAACACCGATGATTACGACAATTAAGAATGAAATAACGCCACTGATCCAGGATACAAGGCGTTTGAATTTCCCAGTAATCAATGTGTGAAGCAGGTGCAACAGAATAAAAATCACCAACAGATCAGATGAGTACCGGTGTATGCTTCGCATCCAACCATTAAAAATATTAGCAGAAATCGCTTCTACCGAATCCCAGGCATGTCTGGGATTAATATTATAGAAAATAAAAATATAAATACCCGAAATACAGGCAATGACAAATAGCAGGATGGTAATACCCCCTAAATGATACATTGGGTTTAGCTCGGTGCTGTACAATTGCCCCAAATTAGTAGCCAGTTTTTGGTACCATTGGTGTCCTTTTGTATTTTCTTTAACCCAACCCGATGTGTCAGTTTGCCTGCTCATATTGGTTTTTTGGTAAGATAAATGATTTTATGAAAATACCTGTTACAATACTGATAATCACTAAGCCTGCACTGGTAGAGATTATGAATCTCCAGTCCATCTTATAAGTTTTTAACGTGGGATCGTAACCAAAGCAGCGAAGATAGAATCCATTAATCAGGCCCGGTCTTGTTTTTTCTGCCGCAGCTTCCAACAGAGCCAGTTTAATATCTCGTTTTGAAGGATTGATTCCGTAAACGTATCTGGATATTTTTCCCTCCGGAGTTAATATAACGAGAATAGAGGGATGGTTATATTCTTTCGTAACCGGATTATATTCGTATTGATAATCAATGGAAGCCATCAGTTTTTTAATATTGTCTGCCGAAGCGGA